>JBKBXK010000370.1:0-1933 GCA_046314095.1 Thermaurantiacus sp.
GTCAGCATGCGCGCATCTCCATCTCAAATATCTCGGTTTCGGATCCGGAACGGGGAGGGTGTTCCGCCAGAACGAATGCGCCCCCGTCGAGGCGGCGCATGCTGCATATGCGAACGGATTGCCCATCGAGCAAGACGCTTAAATCTATTGGCGCAATCGACCCAAGCGATTAGATAGGGCGTATGGTCTATCTGCCGACGGTCAAGCAGCTTCAGTATCTGGTGGCGTTGCACACCCACCAGCATTTCGGCCGCGCCGCGGAGGCCTGTTTCGTCAGCCAGTCCACCCTGTCGGCGGGCCTGCGCGAGCTGGAAAGTCTGCTGGGGCAGACACTTGTCGAACGCAACCGGCGCGTGGTGCGCTTCACCGATCTTGGCGACAAGGTGGTCCGGCGCGCCTGGAAACTGCTCGGCGAAGCCGAAGCGATTGCCGAGCTCGCCCGGGCCGCCTCGCAGCCGCTGGCCGGCGAGCTGCGACTCGGTGTCATCCCCACCATCGCACCCTTCCTGCTGCCGCGACTGCTCCCGTCGCTGCGCCGGGCCTGGCCCGAGCTGAAGCTTTACCTTCGCGAGGAGCAATCCGGCCAGGCGTGCGATGCGCTTGCCCGCGGTCAGCTCGATTGCGTGCTGCTCGCGCTCCCCTGGCCGTGCGGCGAGGTCGAAACCGAGGTGCTGTTCGAGGATCCCATCCGGCTCGCTTTCCACGAGGCCGATGCGCCACGCATGGAAGGCGCGGTTCCACCCGACGCCATCGACGAGAGCCGCCTTCTCCTTCTCGAAGACGGCCATTGCCTCAAGGATCATGCGCTTGCCGCCTGCTCCCGTCCCGGCTTCCGCCCGGATGCCTCGGTGCTCGGCACGTCGCTCCATACCCTGGTGCAGATGGTCGACAACCGCATCGGACAGACCCTGGTGCCGCAGATGGCGATCGATGCCGGCATCCTCGCCAACACCCGGGTCGAGTCCCGGCCGCTGGCGGCCGATGACGCCCTGCGCGAGATCGCGCTGGCCTGGCGGCCGGCATCGCCGCGCGCGGAGGAGTATCGGTTGCTGGCCCAGACGCTCGTCGAGGCGTCGCGCGCCCTGCCGCTCGCGGCCTGAAGCTCTCAGCCGGCCCGCGCGGCCGCCCGCAGTTCGGCGAGAAGCGCCGGCCCCTGCCAGGCCGGTGCGCCGCCCTCGGCTGCGTGCACCAGCTCGATCACCCGCTGGTTGACAGGGGCCCGCCGGCCAAGCCGCGCGCCCAGCCGCACCACCTCGCCATTCAGATGGTCCACCTCGGTGGGCCGGCCCTGGGCAAGATCGTCGGCCATGGAGGATCGGGCATGCGCATCCACCCGCACCTTGCCGCCCGCCTGCTGCGCCATCACGAAGCGATACAGCCGGTCGGGCAGGCTCATCAGCGCCGGCATCAGTTCAAGCGGCATCGGCAGCGGATCGACGAGGCGGATGCCAGCCCGCTTCGCCAGCGACATGCCCTCGCGCATCGAAAGCGCCCACGCCTGCCGGAACGCGCGCTGCCGCAGCTCTTCGGCAAGCGGCACACCGGCCAGAGCGTTGATGGCATTGTTGAGGTTCACCAGAAGCTTGCCCCACAGCACGCCGGCGATATTGTCCGCAAGGGCAAGCGGAAGACCGGCCGCCTCGAACGCCGGGAGGAATGGCTGCAGTGCCGGGCTCGCCTCCGCCACCAGCCCGCCCGCCGTGCCGCGGTGATAATGCGCCTCTCCGCGCGCGGCGACATTGAACGGCACCATTCCGCCGAGCACCGTGCGCCCCGGAAGCAGCGCGCGCAGCCGATCGGCATTGGAAACCCCGTTCTGCATCGACAGCACGACCGCCCCTGGCGGGGCCGCGTCGGCGACGGCCCGCCCAGCCTCCTCGGTTGCCAGAGCCTTCACGGTCACCAGCACCAGATCGGCATCGGCCATTGCCGC
>JBKBXK010000371.1:0-1919 GCA_046314095.1 Thermaurantiacus sp.
GCTTTCCCTTCTGCGGCAGACCGCACGCCGGCTGGAGCGGCTGGCGGGCGAGGATGCGGAACTTGCAGAGGCGCTTGCGGCCACGGACCGGGCACTTGTGGAGGGCGATGGGATCGAGGGGGCGTTGCAGCGGGTCCGCGAGCGGTTCACGATTTCGCCCGAGCAGCTGGAGGCCGCCGAGACCCGGCTGTTCGACCTGCGGGCGTTGGCCCGCAAGCATCGGGTGGAGGTGGATGCCCTGCCGGCGCTGAAGGCGGAGTTTGACGCACGGCTGGAGGCGCTGGAGACCGGGGCGGGCACGGTTGCGGCGCGGCGGAAGGCGGTAGACGCAGCCGAGGCGGCCTATCGGGAGGCCGCGACGCGCCTATCCGCAGCGCGGCTGGCCGCAGCCGGGCGGCTCGATTCGGCCGTGAACGGGGAACTTCCGGCACTGAAGCTGGAGGCGGCCTGTTTTCGGACCAGCATCGAGGCGGGCGAGACCGGGGCTTCCGGGACCGACAGCGTGCGGTTCGAGGTGCGCACCAATCCCGGCGCCGAGTTCGGGCCGCTGACGCGGATCGCATCCGGGGGCGAGCTTTCGCGTTTCATCCTGGCGCTGAAAGTGGCGCTGGCGCGTACC
Organism: Thermaurantiacus sp.; assembly: GCA_046314095.1. Lineage (GTDB taxonomy): Bacteria > Pseudomonadota > Alphaproteobacteria > Sphingomonadales > Sphingomonadaceae > Thermaurantiacus. The sequence goes on from JBKBXK010000371.1 coordinate 620, forward strand.
GGGACTGCGGGCACGCTTGTTTTCGACGAGATCGACCGCGGCGTGGGGGGCGCGACCGCATCGGCCATCGGCGCGCGGCTTGCGCGCGTGGCCGACGGCGCGCAGGTGCTGGTGGTGACGCACAGCCCGCAGGTTGCGGCGGCGGGCGCAGCGCATCTGAGAATCGAGAAGGCCGTCGCGGGCGATGGCGCCCGGACGGCAATTGCCGCCCTTGATGCCGACGCGCGCACCGAGGAGGTGGCGCGGATGCTCTCGGGCGCGGAGGTGACGGGCGAAGCACGGGCCCAGGCAGTGCGGCTGCTTGCGCGCGCCGCCTGACCCCGTGCCGTCCCCGCCGGCGTCAGTTCTGCTCGCGGATCTGGTCGGCGCGCTGCTCGCCCGATTCGCGCACGGCATCCGCCTGGGCTTCGGCCGCCTCGCGGATGGCGTCGGCCTGTGCTTCAAGCTGATCGGTCTGCGCGCCTTCGGGAGCCATTTCCGCCTGGGCGTCGAACTGGGCCGCGTCGAACTCGCCCATGCCCTCGATCTGGGTGGCTTCGCCTTCGGCCATGGTTTCGACCGCGGAGGCCTGCTGATCCTGCGGGCTCTGGCCACAGGCGGCGACGAGGGCGGCAGCCGAAGCGGCCGCAAGAATGGAAAAGCGCATGCTTTGTCTCCTCTGACCGGTGCCGGAGTGGCACCACTGTTGGCCGGAAACCGGGCGGAGACGGGATTGTTCCCGAAATGAGCGGGTTTGAAAGCGACGCGCGCCTTTGTTCGCCGGCGGCGCTGCGGAACCGGCAGCCGATCCTGGAGACGATCCGCCCATGGCTGCCGCCGCACGGGCTGGTGCTGGAAATCGCATCCGGCTCGGGGGAACATGTGGTGCATTTTGCCAAGGCAACGCCTGCGCTCGCCTGGCAGCCGAGCGACCCGAACCCGCGCGCGCGGGCCTCGATTGCCGCTTGGGTGGGGGCGGAAGGGATTGCGAATGTCCACCCTCCCCTGCCGCTGGATGCAGCCCTGCCGGACTGGCCGATTGCACGGGCCGATGCCATCATCTGCATCAACATGGCGCATATCAGCCCCTGGGCGGCAACGCTGGGGCTGTTCGCAGGCGCCGGCCGGCTGCTGCCCGGGGGCGGCCGGCTGTTCCTCTACGGGCCCTTTATCGACCCGGTCCGGCCACTTGCGCCCTCGAACGCGGCGTTCGACGCCGATCTGAGGGCGCGCGACGCGGCATGGGGGCTTCGCGGAACCGACGCCGTGGCGGAGGTGGCGACAGCCCATGGGTTGTCGGAGGTGGCGCAGGTCGCGATGC
>JBKBXK010000372.1:0-1903 GCA_046314095.1 Thermaurantiacus sp.
AGACGCTTGGGGTTATGGAACATGGCATCCTTACGAGCGGACTGGACACCAGGTCTGGAGTGGGTCTGGGGCCTATGGGGCGTGCCGAGGTCCTGCGGGCTATGGCGGGCCGCCGGCGGACCTGGACGTTGGAGCAGAAGCTGGCGATAGTCGCGCAGATGGAGCGCTGCGGTAACATCGCGGCCTTTGCCCGCGAACACGATATCCGTACATCGCTGCTCTACACCTGGCGGCGGGAGCTGCGGTATGCACTTGAGGCGACCCGGCCGGTCGAACACGAGGCTGGGCCTGCTTTTATCCCGGTGGTTGCGGACTGCCCCAAGTCCTTATCGGATGATGTCGCGATCGAAGTTGAGGTGGCGGGCGCCGTGGTTCGGATCGGACGCGCAGCAAAGCCCGATCTGGCAACCGCCGTGCTGAAGGCATTGCAGGTGCCGCGATGATCGGCCCGGCACCCGGCGCGAAGGTGATGGTTGCAACCCGGCCCGTGGATTTCCGGAAGGGAGCGGACTCGCTCGCGGCGCTGGTCGCGGCTGAGTATGGCGGGAAGCCCTATTCGGGCGTGATCTATGTGTTCCGCGCCAAGCGGGCCGACCGGATCAAGCTGATCTGGTGGGACGGAACAGGCCTGTGCCTGATGGCCAAGAGGCTCGAGCAAGGCAGCTTCAGATGGCCCCGTATTCAGGAGGGTGTGATGCGGCTGACAGCCGCGCAGCTGGGCGCTTTGCTGGAGGGATTGGATTGGCGCCGCGTGCATGGCGGACGCCGTCCGATCGCACCCCAGATTGCTGCTTGACGGGGTGCGCACAGACTGATTCAACTGGGTCATGCTCCTCGAGGCGGACCTTCCCGATGACGTTGATGGCTTGCGTGCGCTCGTCCTCGAACAGGCCCGCGCATTGGCCGATCTCAGCGATGCCAAGGGCAAGGCCGATGCTCGCATCGAGCGGCTGCAGGCGATCATCGAGGCGTTCCAGCGGCACCGGTTTGGCCGCAAGTCCGAGCAGCTCGATCCTGATCAGTTCGAGCTCGCCCTGGAGGATATCGAGACCGCGCTCGGTAGCGCGCAGGCTGCACGTGATGCCGCGGTGCCCAAGGCCAGGGGCGAACGCACACGCAAGACCAACCGCGGTGCGCTGCCAGCTCATCTCGAACGGATTGAGCAGGTCGTCGATGTCGAGGATAAGGCTTGCCCGTGCTGCGGCGGCGCGCTCCACCAGATCGGCGAGGATGTCGCCGAACGCCTCGATGTCGTGCCCACCACCTTCCGCGTGCTGGTCACCCGGCGCCCGCGCTATGGCTGCCGCTCGTGTGAGAGCGCGGTCGTGCAGGCTCCGGCGCCAGCACGGATCGTCGAAGGTGGCATCCCCACCGAAGCGCTGATCGCGCAGGTTCTGGTGTCCAAGTATGCCGATCACCTGCCGCTCTACCGGCAGGCGCAGATCTATGCCCGGCAAGGCATCCAGCTGGATCGCTCCACCCTTGCAGACTGGGTCGGCAGAGCGGCCTGGTATCTGCGCCCCTTGCGCGACCATATCCTCGAGCGATTGCGACGATCCGAGCGATTGTTCGCCGACGAGACCACCGCCCCCGTGCTCGATCCCGGGCGCAAGCGAACGAAGACCGGCCAGATCTGGGCCTATGCCTGCGATGACCGGCCATGGGGCGGCAGTGACCCGCCGATGGTTGCCTATGTCTACGCTGCCGATCGTAAGACCGAGCGACCAGAAGCTCATCTCCAGGGCTTTGCAGGCATCCTGCAGGTTGACGGCTATGGTGCCTATGCCGCGCTTGCCCGGCGTCATCAGCAGATCCGCCTTGCGTTCTGCTGGGCGCACGTGCGCCGCAAGTTCTACGAGCTGGCCGAGAGCTCGCCGGTGGCAACCGACGTCCTACGCCGCAT
>JBKBXK010000373.1:0-1899 GCA_046314095.1 Thermaurantiacus sp.
AACGGCTTTTCGCTGCGGCCGCTGCAAGGGGTGGTGGTCGTCCGCAACCTCGCCATCTACGCCGGCTACACCGAGCTCTGGTGGGGTCCGGGCCACGACGGCTCGCTTCTCTTTTCCACCAGCGCCCGGTCCTTCCCCAAGGTGGGGGTCAAGCTTGCCGACCCGCGCCGCATCGACTTTCCGGTGCTGCGCTGGCTCGGCCCGCGCCGCTTCGAGGGCGTCGCGGGGGTGTTGGTCGGGGTACGGGATTTACGGAACACCGCGGGGGGGGGGTGGCGGGTGGAGTTCGAGCCGACCCCCGGCCTCACCGTCGGGCTTTCGCGCGGGCTGCAGCTCTGCGGGGAAGGGCGCCCGTGCGGCATCGGCACCATCGTGCGCGCCATCATCGGGCTCGGGGACCTCGACAACACCGGAACCCCGTTCGAGCCCGGCAACCAGCTTGCCGGCTTCGATATCCAGTATCGCTTCCCCATCGGCCGCAATGGCGATGCCGCGACCGTCTATTTCGACACGATCGCCGAAGACGAAGACAATATCATCATCGAGCAGTTCGCACGCCAGGCAGGAATCCGCTTCGCCGGGCCGGTCGGCACCCGCGGCGCCAGCTACACGCTCGGCTTCGAACTCACCGACACGCTCGCCAGCACCTTCTTCGGCCCCAAGCGGTTCTTCGGCTCGATGTACAACAATTTCATCTACCGCGATGGCTGGACATACCAGCGCCGCCCGATCGGTTTTTCGCTCGATGGCGACACCCGGGTCTTCACCGTTCACGGCAGCCACACCGACCTTGCCAACCGGCGCTGGTATGGCTCCTTCCGTCTCATCGATCTCAATGTCACTTCCGGCCAGCTCAACCCGGATTTCATCTTCAATCGCGTCTCCCAGTCCCGCGAGCGCATCACCGCCGGCACGGCCGGCGTCGAGTGGCCCAGCCGCCTCGGCGATTTCCGGTTCGAGGCGCGCGTCCAGGGCAACGCGCCCGATACGCCGGGCCGGTCGCCGCTCCGCGTGCAGGGGGAGTTCGGCTGGGTGTCCCGCTTCTGAACATCCGGTCTTGCCTCGGGCGTGGCCCGTTGGCAGGGAAGGCCATGGCCGCTGTTTCCGTTTCGTTCGCCGGTCATGCGCTTGCGCTGCTGCCCTGCGGCGCGGCCTACTGGCCGGCGGAGCAGCTGCTGCTGGTCGCCGACCTGCACCTCGAAAAGGGCAGCCATTTCGCGCGCCGTGGCTTCCTGCTGCCCCCGCATGATACGGTGGAAACACTGGCCCGGATTGCAGCGGCGCTCGAAGCCACCGGTGCCCGGCGGCTGGTCGCCCTTGGGGACAGTTTCCACGATCCCGGCGGCCTCGCCCGCATGTCGGCGCCGGCCCGCGGCCGCCTCGATGCCCTGCTTGCCCGTGTTTCCTGGACCTGGATTGCCGGCAATCATGACGGTGTGGCCGCGGCGGGCCTCGGCGGCACGTCGGCTGAAACGCTCGAGGTTGCCGGCGTCCTGCTGCGGCACGAGGCCGACCCGCGGGAGTCCCTCCCGGAAATCTCCGGCCATTTCCACCCCAGGGTCGCGCTGCCGCTGCGCACCGGGCGTCGGGCGGTCCGCAGGTGCTTCGCGCTCGGCAATCGCAGGCTGGTGCTTCCGGCCTATGGCGCCTTCGCCGGCGGGCTTGATATCGGCGATCCGGCCTTCGCGCTGCTCGGGCCCGGGCGGGAGGCGCTGGTGCCGACGACCTCGGGCCTTGTCCGCCTCCCTGTGGCCACGCCAGCCTGCCACGCCGCATGAGCTGGTTTCCCGAACCGCAGGCCCGCATCTTCTGCGCTGCCGTCAACTACGCGGCGCATCGCGCGGAAATGGGCCGCGGCGAAACCGGCCCCTACCCGATGCTGTTCCTGCGCACGCCGCG
>JBKBXK010000374.1:0-1882 GCA_046314095.1 Thermaurantiacus sp.
ATGGCGACGGTCTGCACCCGCCGCACACCGCCACGACCGTCCGCATCCGGAACGGCAAGCGCGAGGTGCAGGACGGCCCCTTTGCCGACGTCAAGGAACAGCTTGGCGGCTATGTCGTCATCGAGGTCACCGGCCTTGATGCTGCGCTCGACTGGGCGGCAAAGTCTCCCTCGGCCGCGTATGGCTCGGTCGAGGTGCGGCCCGTGCTGCCACCGCCGGGGCGCTGAATGATCGCAGGAGACGCCCGCGCCGCTGCCGAAGCCGCCGCGCGCAGCAGCTATGGGCGTCTCCTGTCTCTTATCGCCCACTCGACCCGTGACATCGCGGCGGCAGAAGATGCGCTCTCCCACGCCTTCGCCGAAGCGCTCCGAACATGGCCCATCAACGGCGTGCCGGATCAGCCCGATGCCTGGTTGCTGACGGTAGCCCGCCGCGCCGCAGGTCATGCCCGCCGCCATCAGGGCGTTCGCGCCGCCGCGATGCCCGCCCTCGAACTGATGTATGACGCCATGCAATCCCGAACCCCTCCGGAATTTCCTGACGAGCGGCTGAAGCTGATGTTTGTCTGTGCCCACCCCGCCATCGATGAGACGATCCGCACCCCGCTGATGCTGCAGACCATCCTCGGCCTCGACGCCGCACGCATCGCCCGGGCGTTTCTGGTTGAGGCCGGCGCCATGTCTCAGCGGCTCGTGCGCGCGAAATCCAAGATCCGCGATGCAGGGCTCGCTTTCGAAGTGCCGGCGCCCGATGAGATCGGCAGCCGGCTCGCAGATGTCCTTTCCGCCATCTATGCCGCCTACTCGCTCGGCTGGGACGACCTGCCGGGCGAAGAAGGGGCAGGTGAGGCGTTGACGACGGAGGCAATCTTCCTTGCTCGGCTGATCGTATCTCTCTTGCCTACGGAGCCCGAAGCAAAGGGCCTCCTGTCGCTCATGCTGGCGAGTGAAGCGCGCGCCGGGGCGCGGCGAACGCCGGACGGTGCGTATGTGCCGCTCAGCCAGCAGGACGTGCACCGATGGGACGGCGCTATGATCGCTGAGGCCGAAGCAAACCTGCGCGCTGCTGCAGCAATTGGGCACCCGGGGCGTTTCCAGACGGAGGCGGCCATCCAGTCCCTACACAATCATGTGCGGCTCACGGGCGAGGACGCGCCCGGCGCGCTGCTCGCGCTGTACGACCTGCTTGTGCATCAGTCTCCGGCAATCGGCGCCGCGGTCGCGCGCGCGGCGGCCTATGGTGAACATCAAGGGCCCGAGGCGGGGCTCGCCTGCCTCGATGAACTGCCCCGGCGTTTCGCCGAGGGCTACCAGCCTTATTGGGCCGCGCGGCTGCATCTATTGAGGCGGGCAGGCCGGTCTGTGGAGGCGGCGGAGGCCGCCGCGAAGGCCATAACCCTGACGCGCGACCCGGCCGTTGCCGCCTGGCTGAAGGCCCAGCTTGGCCCGATGCAATAGTGTGATCAGCCGCAAGCCTTCAGGATGGCCGGCTCGGCATGGTCGATGAACAGTTTTGCCTTGCCGCGCAGTTTGCCGGAACTCCAGACGGCATGAACGGTGAGGTTCGGTCCGCACCAGTCCGGCAGCACGCGGACGAGTTGGCCCGCGCTGACATATTCCGAAGCAAGCCAGGCCGGCGCGAGGAAAATGCCAAGCCCGCCGGCGGAGGCTTCCAGCAGTGTCTCACCGGATGAAGCGCGGAACGGGCCATCGAGGCTCGCTTCAATCGTCTCTGCGTCCTTGCGCAGCTCCCAGACGGTCTGGCGCACATGCCGGAATACGACCGCGTCATGCTGGGCGAGGTCATCCGGATGCTGCGGCACGCCGCGCCGGGCGAGATAGCCGGGTGAGGCCCAGAGTACCTGATGCGCGACGCCGACCTT
>JBKBXK010000375.1:0-1872 GCA_046314095.1 Thermaurantiacus sp.
ACCTTCACGAACGTTATCCGGATGAGATGACGGTGGTGCTGCAGCACCGCTTCTGGGATCTCGCCGTGGAGGACGAATATTTCGAGGTCGGGCTGACGTTCAACCAGGTGCCGGCGAAACTGCGGATCCCGTTCTCCGCCATCTCCGGTTTTGTCGACCCGGCCGTCAACTTCGCATTGCAGTTCGTGGTCGACGACATATCCTTGCCCGCCGCTCCGCAACACAGCGAGGATGCACCAGAGCCAGCCGACGCAGGCTCGAACGTCGTGAGCTTCGATTTCAAGCGCAAGAAGTAGCTTGGCCGAAGGCGCCGCCGCCCAGCGCGAGGAAAGGGATGCGCTTGGGCCGGTGATGGTCCCGGCGGATGCCCATTGGGGGGCCCAGACCCAGCGCGCGATCGGGAATTTCCCGATAGGCCAAGAGCGGATGCCGCCCGAAATCGTCCATGCACTTGCGCTGGTAAAGCAGGCCGCGGCGACGGTTCATGCGAGGTCAGGCGCAATCGCGCCAGAAAAGGCCGAGGCCATCGCAGCTGCGGCCGCCGAAATCGCGGCCGGGCAGCACGACGCGCAGTTTCCATTGGTGGTCTGGCAGACCGGCTCCGGCACACAAACGAACATGAACCTGAACGAGGTCATCGCCAGCCTCGCCAACGAGCGGCTGACGGGCGTGCGCGGCGGCAAGGCCCCGGTGCATCCCAATGATGACGTGAACCGCGGCCAGAGCAGCAACGACAGCTTCCCCACCGCCATGCACATCGCCGCCCTGCTCCTCGTCCGCCGCCGGCTGCTGCCTGCGCTCCATGGGCTTGCGGCTGCCTTCGAAGCCAAGGCCGCGGCCTGGGCCGGAGTGGTGAAGATCGGCCGAACGCACCTGATGGATGCAACGCCGATCACGCTCGGGCAGGAGATGGGCGCGTTCGCCCGCCAGCTGACCGATGGCGTTGCCCGGATCGAAGCGGTGCTGCCAAGGCTCGCCCGTCTCGCCCAGGGGGGAACGGCCGTCGGCACCGGCCTCAATGCGCCACCGGGCTTTGCGGCGGACATGGCCGAAGAGCTTTCCCGGCTCACCGGCGAAGCGCTCGTCCCAGCGCCAGACCTGTTCGAGGCGCTGGCGAGCAATGACACCATGCTGGAACTGTCGGGGGCGCTGAACGTGCTGGCTGCGAGCCTCTTCAAGATCGCGAACGACATCCGCCTGCTTGCCTCCGGCCCCAGGGCAGGCCTTGGCGAGATCGAGCTTCCGGCCAATGAACCGGGAAGCTCGATCATGCCGGGCAAGGTCAATCCCACGCAGTGCGAAATGGTGACGATGGTGGCGGCTCGCGTCGTTGGGAACCACGCCACGGTCACGTTCGCGGCGGCGACGGGGCAGCTGCAGCTCAATGTCATGAAGCCGGTGACGGCCGATGCTGTGCTGCAATCCCTGCGGCTGCTTGCCGATGCGGCCGAAAGCTTTCGCGCCCGCTGCGTGGAGGGCATGCGGGCCAACCTCCCCCGCCTGGCCGAGCTTCGCGAGCGCTCGCTCATGCTGGTGACGGGACTGGTGCCCGAGATCGGTTATGACCGTGCGGCGGAAATCGCGCGAAAGGCCCACGAAGAGGGCCTGACCCTGCTGGAGGCGGGCCTGGCGCTTGGCACCGTGACCGAGGAACAGTTCCGCCGGCTGGTGCGCCCAGAGGCGATGGTCTGACGCAGGGCGGGGGTTTGACCTCTCCGGCGCTTCCCGCCAACGGCTGCCCATGACGATTCCCGGAGCCCGGCGCGGGCTGATGCTCGTGCTCTCCTCGCCCTCCGGAGCGGGCAAGACGACCATGTCTAGGCGGCTGCTCGAAGCGGACAGCAACCTCCGCGTCTCGGTCTCGGTCACCAC
>JBKBXK010000376.1:0-1867 GCA_046314095.1 Thermaurantiacus sp.
ACTCCAAGGGCCTCGAAGAGCGGTTCAAGGGCTATGAGCGGTTCCTCGCCCATAATCCCGAAGCCGCCTCGCAGCTCTTCTTCCTGCAGATTGCGCCGCCGTCGCGCGCCGATATCGGTTCCTACCAGGAAATCCGCGCCCGGCTCGAACAGCTCTCCGGCCAGATCAACGGCGCCTTCGCAGAGATCGACTGGGTGCCGCTGCGCTATGTCAATCGCGGCTATTCCCGCCGCCAGCTGGCCGGGATCTACCGGGCCGCCTGTGTCGGGCTGGTCACCCCCTTGCGCGACGGCATGAACCTCGTCGCCAAGGAATATGTGGCGGCCCAGAACCCCAAGGATCCGGGTGTCCTCATTCTCTCGCAGTTCGCCGGCGCGGCCGAACAGATGGGCGAGGCGCTGCTCATCAACCCCTACAACCTCGAGGAAATCGCCGATTCGATTGCCCGTGCGCTCGCCATGCCGCTCACCGAGCGCCTGCGACGGTTCGAGCCACTGCTGCACGGCGTCATGACCGACGAGGTCACCAGGTGGCGGACGGACTTCGTCGATGCGCTGAAGCGCGCGCCCCGAAAAGGCTGAAGCAGCCCGGGCCCGTCGGAAGTCTCCGAAGCGCGGAGAAGCGCGCGAATCCGGTGCGCCCCGAACGCCGCCCGCAGCAGGCGATGCCCATGGCCCACATCCGCCCCGCCGCGCTCGCTGGAACCGCGTCCGCGGCGCCCACCGCCCCTCTCCACGTCGGCAGCCTCGCATGGCTCGTTGCCACGGCGGCGCTCGTGGTGCTGGCGCTTGCCGGCCCGGCCGCGGCGCAGCAGACGCCCGAGGAAGCCGCAATCGTCATGCGCCGCATGGCCGCGCTTCCGTTCGACCGGGGGATCGAGGCCGTGGAGGCCTATCAGCCGGCCGAGGCGGTCCGCGGCGCCGGCGCCCGCGTCCGCGCCCTGCCGCGCACCACGCCCGCCCGTGCCGGCCTGTCTCCGGCGTCGCTTGCCGAGGCGGTGGCGCTGGCCGAGCGGCACGAGAGCCACGCGCTGCTCGTTGCAGTCGATGGCCGGCTGGTGCTGGAGCGTTACTGGAACGGCTTCGATCGCCAGTCGCGCTTTTCCACCGCCTCCATGCACAAGGCGGTGATGGCGCTTGCCATGGGCGCTGCGATTGCCGAAGGCCGGCTTGCCGAAAGCGATCCCGTCGGCCGCCACCTTGCAGAATGGCAGGCAGACCCGCGCGGGCAGGTCACCATCGCCCAGCTTCTGGAAATGGCCTCGGGCCTCGCCTTCCCGCCGGCGCCACCAGGCCCGCCGCGGCCCGACAATGTGAATCTCCGGCTGATGTTCGCGCCCGATATCCGTGCGGTTGCGCTCGAAGTGCCACGGGCGGTGCCTCCGGGCACCGTCTTCGCCTATTCCAACACCGATTCCCAGCTTGCCGGCGAGGCGCTGCAGGCGGCCCTCCCGGTGCGCTACGCACGGTTCCTGTCCGACCGGATCTGGCGCCCCATCGGCGCGGCAGATGCCAGCCTGTTCCTCGATCGCGAAGGCGGCTCGGCGCACTGGTTCTGCTGCATCCAGGCCGCCGCCATGGACTGGGTGCGGCTGGGCGAACTGCTGCGCGAAAAGGGGCAGAGCCGGGGCCGCCAGCTGGTGCCGGCCGATTGGATCGCAGCGATGACCGCGCCGTCAGCCCTCAATCCGAACTTCGGCCGCCAGATCTGGCGCGGCGCTCCGCACACGCCGGCGCGCCGCTATTCCGCGACCATCGCGATCACCATTCCGGCCAGCGCGCCATTCGCGGCGGACGACACCATCTTCCTCGACGGCGCCGGTGGCCAGCGGCTCTACGTGATCCCGTCGGCCGGCCTTGTCATCGTC
>JBKBXK010000377.1:0-1861 GCA_046314095.1 Thermaurantiacus sp.
GGGCGCCCGCGTCTTTCCGCGCTCGGCCATCAAGGCACTGCAGGCGCTGCCGCTGATTGAATCGGGTGCCGCCGATGCGCTGGGCTATGAGGCGCCGGAACTGGCGCTGGCCTGCTCCTCCCACAACGGCGAAGAGCGGCATGTGAATGCTGCCCGCGTCATGCTGATCAAGGCGGGTCTGGATGAGGATGCCCTGGAGTGCGGCGTTCAGTGGCCTTCCCGGCTGGAGGATGTCGCCAGTCTCGTGCGCGCCGACGAAACCCCTTGCGCCCTGCACAACAACTGCTCGGGCAAGCACGCCGGTTTCCTCGGCCTTGCCAAGGCGATGGGTCTGAAGACCAAGGGCTACGTGGAAGCGGACCACCCGGTGCAGCAGGAAATCCGCCTCGTGCTGGAATCCATGACCGGGGACAGCCTGACGGCGGATGTCTGCGGCACGGACGGCTGCTCCATCCCCACCTATGCCAGCCCGCTGGACGGCTTTGCCCGCGCCTTTGCGGCCTTCGGCACTGGCGAGGGGCTGGAGCCGAAACGGGCGGAGGCGGCGCAGCGGCTGTTCAGGGCCTGCGTCGAAAATCCCTTCATGGTGGCTGGCACCGGCCGCTTCTGCACCCGTGCCATGGAAGGCCTGCGCCAGCGCGTCTTTGTCAAGACCGGGGCGGAAGGCGTGTTCTGTGCCGCGATCCCCGAACTGGGGCTCGGCATCGCGTTGAAATGCGATGACGGCGCGTCGCGTGCCTCGGAAGTGATGATGGCTGCGGTGCTTGAAGCTTTCCTTGATCTCAATGACGACGAAGCCCGCCTGCTGGCTGACCTGCGTCAGCCGGTGCTGAAAAACCGCCGCGAGGCAGAGGTCGGGCTGATCCGCCCCGCGCAGGACTTCCTGACGGACCTGCGCCGCGCCGCCAGCGTCAGTGCCTGACGGCGGGCCGGATGCCACCGGACGGTTGCCCGGCTTCAGTCGAATTCCAGCGTCCAGTGGACGGGGAAAGGCGTTGCCTTGCCGCCCGCTGTGGTGTCCACCGTGCCGGCAGGCCCCGGCGCACGGCGCAGGTTCTGCTTTTGCAGCAGCGGCATGGCAACGGCAGGAATGGCCACCTGATTGATGTGGGCGCCGAAGCAGGTGTGCATGCCATAGCCCCAGAGGATGTAGCTGCTCCAGGGGCGTCCGGGGCGGAAGTCCTCGGGTGCCTCCATCAGGAACCGGTCGAACATGGCGGAAAGATTGGCCGCCATCACCATTGCGCCCTCCTTCACCTTGACCGACCGCAGCGTGCCGCGTGCGATGCGGGTATCCCGGTTGGCCCGCCGGTAGATGACCGGGTTGACCGGGTTGAAGCGCAGTGCCTCGAACATGCATTGCGCCACCAGCGTCTCGTCTCCGGCGCGGGCAGCGCCTTGCGCGCGCGCGAGGTCTTCCGGCCGGTCCAGCAGCACGTCCAGCGCCTGCACGGCGGCCTTGCTGATGGTCGGAATGCAGCCGATGAGCATGCCGAAGAGATTGTTGCGGATCTCCACATCGCTCATGCCCGGCATGCCTGCGGCCTGCATGGTCAGGCAGCGGCTGATGACATCCTCCCCGGCACAGCCCTGCGGATCACCTGCAGCGGCAGCCTTGCGGGCCGCGATGACCTGATCAATGTAGTCACAGCAGGCTTTTCCTGCGGCAAGCGCCTGCTGCTCAACCTGTTTGTCCCCTGCCAGATCGATGAAAAGGTACCAGAACATGATGGTGGTCCAGGCGGTCATCGTCTCCCGGTCCGGTCCCGGTAAACCGAGATAGCGGGCGGCGATGGCCCAGGACACCAGCAGGGACAGATCCTGCGGCACGTCAATGCGCCTGACAGCAGAATCCACGGCG
>JBKBXK010000378.1:0-1860 GCA_046314095.1 Thermaurantiacus sp.
TGGACCTGCTCAATTACGTCAAGCAGCATGGCGAGCTCGACAACGTGCCCTTTGGCATGCACGCCGTCGTCCACGCGCAGCCGGAGCTGGGGCTTCAGCCAGGCGTCATCTTCGCACTGAAGAACATCCACGACAGCGTGAACGTCAATCAACAGAACCGCCTGCACCCCTTCTACCTGGTCTTCATCAACGACGATGGCCGGATCGTCGCCGACCACACGCAGGTCAAGCGCCTGCTCGACCTGATCCGATCCAGCTGCAAGGGGCGGATCGAGCCCATCCACGACGTTTGCCGCATCTTCAACGAGCGCACCGAGGACGGGCGCAAGATGGGCCGCTACTCGGATCTGCTCTCCAGCGCGATCCGGTCGATGATCGAGGTGAAGGAAGAGAAGGACATCGACAGCCTGTTCAGCGGCGGGCGGACCACGGCGCTGACCCACACCATCAAGGGGCTGGACGATTTCGAGTTGATCGCCTTCCTGGTCATCGAAGGCGGCGCGTCATGACCCTCTACGATTGGCCCCGCGCCGCAGCCTTCGGGCGCGTGATCCCCAAGACCAAGACCTACGAGCACGCCGGGGCGAACACCGGCCTCAAGGACCTTTTCGTGCGCGAGGTCGATCAGATCGTTTGGTCGCACAAGCTGGCGCCCGAGACGATCAATCTGGCGGCGACTCGCCAAGTGACCGAGATACAGGTCTTCCGCATCGCCGCGCGCACCGCGACGCTCGACCGCGACGTGCTGCGCGCGATCGACAAGGCCATCCCTTTTCCGCTGATCTTCGAGGTCACCCATGGCGGCCGCGTGAGGATGGTGGCGGCCTACAAGCGCCAGTCTTTGAATAGTCGGGGCGAGGCCGACAGCGCCCGCTGGGTGGTGGGCGACTATTTCCAGGGGGATTGGCTGCCCGCAGACGCAGCCCGCACCCCGTTGCCGGTGGCGCTGGACATGGGCGCGCTGTACGAGCGGCTGCTGGAGCCGCTGGTGGCCGGACAGACGGCCCGGTTGGTCCCCGGCATGGGCGAGGCGCCGCAGACGCCCTTCGCCCCGGCCGCAGCCGAGCGCCCCATGTCGCTGGAAGAGCGCATCGCGCAGGCCGAGGCGATCAAGCGCCAGACGCGCGAGGTCGAGCGGATCAAGGCGCGGCTCATGCGCGAGAGGCAATTCAACAAGCGCGTGGCGATCAATGCCGAGCTGCGCGCGGCGAAACAAGAACTTGAGCGGCTGACCGGGGCTCACCCCGGAACCGCCGTGACGGACGATTGAGAGGACGAGCATGGACAAGCTGAAGATGCACAGCCCCGACCTGAGCCAGGACAACATCGCGAAGATCCGCGAGCTGTTCCCCGGCTGCGTGACCGAGGCGAGGGACGAGGCGACGGGGGCGGTGCGTCTGGCGGTGGACTTCGATCAGCTGCGCCAGGAATTGAGCGACCACATCGTGGACGGGCCACAGGAGCGATATCGGCTCGATTGGCCAGGGAAGCGGGAGGCACTGATCACGGCAAACGCGCCGATTGGCAAAACTCTGAGGCCTGTGCGTGATGAGAGCGTGCACTTCGATGTTACACGGAATTTGTTTGTTGAAGGCGATAACCTCGAGGCGCTGAAACTACTTCAAGATATCTATCTTGGCCAAGTTAAACTGATTTATATCGACCCTCCATACAATACCGGCGGTGATTTCGTTTACCGAGACAAATTCAAGGAGAATATGTCGAGCTATCTTCTTCAATCATCTCAAGTTGATGAAAGCGGAAACCAACTTGTCGCCAACAAAGAGTCAAATGGAAGATTCCATTCTGACTGGCTGAGTATGATGTATGCTCGGCTAAAGGTGGCCAAGAGACTTCTGG
>JBKBXK010000379.1:0-1859 GCA_046314095.1 Thermaurantiacus sp.
CTCCGTGCCGCCGGTGACCATCCCCGAACCACCGCGCAATCCGGCGTCACGGACGGGCGATCTCTGGATCCTCGGCGACCATCGCCTCCTCTGCGGCGATAGCACCAGCGCTGCCGATGTGCGCCGACTGATGAACGGCGAGCGGGCGATCCTGTTCGCGACCGACCCGCCGTATCTCGTCGATTACGATGGCTCGAACCATCCGACCCGCAACAAGGATTGGTCCGCGTCCTACGGCACCACGTGGGACGACAGTTCACAGGGGGCCGAGCTTTACGACGGTTTCATTGCGGCGGCCGTGGCGGAAGCCATCGCCGAGAACGCCGCCTGGTACTGCTGGCACGCCTCGCGCCGCCAGGCGATGCTCGAGGCGTGCTGGGAAAAGGCAGGCGCTTTCGTCCATCAGCAGATCATCTGGGTAAAGGACCGCGGTGTCCTGACCCGGTCGCATTACCTCTGGAAGCACGAGCCCTGCTTCATGGGCTGGCGGCGCCCGAACCGCCCGCCGAAGGTGGCCGAGCAGACGCTGCCGTCGACCTGGGAAATGCCGTCCTTCTCCAAGGATGAGCGGCCGGACCACCCGACGCCGAAACCGCTCGACGCCTTCGGCATTCCAATGCGCCAGCACGTCGCCCGTGGCGGGCTTTGCTATGAACCGTTCTCGGGCTCTGGCTCGCAGATCATGGCGGGAGAGGCCAACGGTCGCCGGGTCTTCGCGATGGAAATCAGCCCCGCCTATGTCGATGTCGCCGTGGAACGCTGGCAGGCCGAAACCGGGCGCGATGCAGTCCTCGACGGAGACGGCCGCACCTTTTCGCAGGTGAGAACCGAGCGGCTCGGTGACGATGCCGACGCCGACACGCCGACCGATGCCTCGGCAATGGACGCCGTTTCCGAACCCGCGCAAAAGCGCAAGACTGCGGCGTGACATGCATGACTTGGCTTTACCTTCCTACGGAGACGCTTCCGGATCGGGAGACGCATGCCTTTTCGGCCTCTCCCTCTGCTCTGGCGCAGGCGGGCTCGACCTCGGGCTCGCCATCGCCATCCCCGGCTATCGTGCTGTGGGCTATGTCGAACGGGAGACCTACGCCGCAGCCACTCTCGTGGCGCGGATGGAATACGCGTCCCTGGATCGCGCGCCTGTCTGGGACGACGTTGCCACTTTCGACGGCCGCCCGTGGCGCGGCGTGGTGGACATCGTCACTGCGGGCTATCCGTGCCAGCCGTTCTCGGTCGCGGGCAAGCGCCGGGGCGCAGATGACCCGCGGCACCTCTGGCCGCATGTCGCCCGCATCATCGGCGAGGTCGAGCCGCCCTTCGTCTTCCTCGAAAATGTCGCCCATCATCTCCGCCTCGGCTTCCCCGAAGTCGCCGCAGGACTGGTCGGCATGGGCTACCGCCTTGCGGCAGGCCTCTTCACTGCGGCGGAAGTCGGTGCGCCCCACAAGCGCGAACGGCTGTTCATCCTCGCCATCCGCGAGGGGGACGAGCTGGCCGACCCCGCGCGCCTGCTCTGGCACCCGGTCGAGTGGCGGGAACCGGACGGAACTGCTGCGGCTCTGGCCCACGCCGAGAGCCAGCGCCAACGAGAACCGGCAGACGAAGCCGACGCCATCGCAGGAGGCGGGGCAGCACGGGATGAACCTCGCGACGACGGCCGCGATGTGGCCGACGCCGATGGCGAACGACGGATGCAAGCCGAGTGCGGGAAACCGCAGGTCGGCCGATCTGACGCATTCGGCGGGGCTGTGGATGACGCCGACAGCGCGGGATCACAAGGATGGCGCGACGAGCCTTGCCAACACGCCGGTGAACGGCCTGCTTGGCCGCCAGGTCCTGGTGACGCCGATGGCTGG
>JBKBXK010000380.1:0-1855 GCA_046314095.1 Thermaurantiacus sp.
GGCGCTGAACCGTGTCGGGAACAACGTGAACCAGGTTGCGCGACGCGTGAACGAGGCGAAGCTCAAGGGAGAGCGGCTGCCCTACACGCCCGCCAGCCAAGCCGAGATCCGCGATCTCGCGGTGCTCGTCTTCGACATGGCCGACCAGATTCAGGAGATGTTCCGCGGCCGGCGCCGCGCGCTGGACATTGAGGTGACCAAGGCCCTTGCCGGTTTGGCACGGCAGGGGGCCGAGCATGGCGCAGATTGAAGCACGTGGTGTCAGCCCCGCCCTCTTCGATCGCGACTGGAGCCGGGTCTCGGGCAGCTGGCAGGGGCTGGCCAGGAATGCCCAGATGGTCCGGGCAGCGCGGGGCTATTCGCCGGCCATCTTCAAGCCGATCTCGAAAGGCGGGTGCCACACCGGCGCGCAGCTGAAGGCCCAGCTGACCTATCTGATGACCAAGTCGAGCCATATCCTCGACAGCCGCGGTACCCATGACGGCAAGAAGACCCTGACCGAGGCCGAGATCGACCGAGTTGTTCGCCGCTTCGAGAACCAGTGGGGTGAGCGACACAGCCCCAAGCTCGGCCATACCTCGCATCTTCTGATGGCGTTTCCCGTCGGCACCAGCGGCGAGGAGGTGCGCGCGATCACGGAAACCGTCTGCGAGAAGTTCTTTCAAGGTGAGGGCTCGCAATTCGACTACATTGCTGCAATACACCAAGATCGCGCACATCCACATGCGCATATCGTTCTGAACCGCCGCAGCAAGGATGGCGAAATGTTCTTTCTCGGGAAGGATCACCACTTCAACTACGACGCCTTCCGGGCGGCGATGGTCGAGGCGGCGCAGATCCACGGGATCCGGCTCGAGGCGACACAGCGTCTTGACCGGGGGGTCACGACCTACCGCGCCGAGATTGATGAGGTCTACAAGGCCCGTGACGAAGGCCGGCCAACGGTGGAGCGCCAGCGCACAGGCGCTGATCTCGCCGCAGCCCGGCAGGCGGTGGCGCGCAATGCGCTGACCTATCGCGGTCTGGCTGCCGAGGCGTCCCGGTCGAACTTCGATGATGTGGCCGAGGCGCTCGAGCGGGCCAGCACCATCCTTGCCAGTGGCGGCTCAATTCAACCTGATGGAGCCATCTACATGTCCCAAGACGAAACAGAATTTGACACGCTGATCACCGAGTTTTCCCAAAACATCCGTCAGATCGAAGCGGCGATCGACCGGGCCCCCGCATCCGAGCGGCCAGAGATCGAGCGCAAGCTCACCGATGTCCTGGCTTCCGTCGCGCATCTGAACCCTCTCGGGGATCGCTCGGCCGCGCTGCTTGAAGCGCCGTCCCGCGACGGCGTCTATGCGCGCGCCAATATGCGCGAAGACCAACTCGAACGCCTCGACGAAGGGGATGTGAAGGCACGGCTTACGGAGGCGCTGCAGGGCACGGGGATCGACCCCGAAGCCGTGGCCGCCCGCATGCGCGAGGGTGCTGGCAATGCCGCGCTCGAACGGCAATGGCTGGCGCAGGATCTGCGCGCCATTGCCAAGGCCGGCGACCTCGATCTGGAGAAGGGCGAGGATCGCGAGGAAGCGCTGGACCGGCTGGAAGCCGTTCACGTCCGCCTGGGCGATACTCTGACCGATGCGCGCATCTTGCGGGCGGTCGACGATGTCGATGAGACGGAGGATGCCGAGGTCTCGCTCGCCGAGCATCTGACGCCACTGGGCCGCGATCTCGACGACGCGGGACCGGACGCCTTCGCCCCGTCCGAGCGGCAGGACTTCCAGCAGCTGGTCGCCCAGTTCCGACGGACAGATTTCACCTACCCGTTCTCAGACGACCCTTCCGTGCGTAGGGCCGGTGCTGT
>JBKBXK010000381.1:0-1848 GCA_046314095.1 Thermaurantiacus sp.
CTACCTCAGGCGTGGTGCCTAGAATCGAAGAGCTGGGCGCGCGCACGAACACCATGCTGGCGATTTCCCTGCACGCCACCAACGACCCGCTGCGCGATGAACTGGTGCCGCTGAACAGGAAATACCCGATTGCCGAGCTGATGGACGCGATCCGCGCCTATCCGGACCTTTCCAACGCCAGGCGCGTGACGTTCGAATACGTGATGCTGAAGGGCGTGAACGACTCGCCCGCAGAGGCCAAGGCGCTGGTCAGGCTGCTGCAGGGCATCCCGTCCAAGATCAATCTGATCCCGTTCAATCCGTGGCCGGGCAGTCCTTACGAGTGCTCCGACTGGGCGACGATCGAGCGCTTTGCCGACATCGTGAACAAGGCGGGCTATGCCAGCCCCATCCGCACGCCCAGAGGCCGCGATATCCTGGCCGCTTGCGGACAATTGCGTTCTGAAAGCGTGAAACAGCGCGCGAGCGAACGACGCAAGCTGGAGAGAGAGGCGCAGGCTTGAACCGGCCCGCTCCAGGCAAGCCCGCTCGCCCTAGACCCCGCCCCCTCACCGCGCGCGAAGCGGCACTGAAAGCCTTTCTTAACATCGATGCAGACGGCGCAGCACTCGACAACGCCCTGTCAGCCCAGCCAGGCTATGACCGCATGGACACCCGCGACCGGGCTTTTGCCCGGGCTATCGTGTCGGCTGCCATACGCCGCCGGGGCACGCTGGAAGCTGCGTTTGAAAGCTTCATGGACCGGCCTCTACGTCCACGCGAACTGACAGGGCGGGCCGTCCTGACGCTCGCCAGCGCAGAGCTTCTGGTCCTGCAGACCCCGCCCCATGCGGTGGTGGATGGCTGGGTGCGAATCATGGGCGCGTCCGAAGACGGGCGCCGCCTGAAGGGCCTGACCAATGCCGTGCTGCGCCGGGTGTCCGAGCGCGGCGCAGAGACGTTCCTTGCCGCTGATCCGCTGATCGACCTGCCTGAGTGGCTGCGCACACGCTGGATAGAGCATTACGGCGAAGACGCCGCGCGGAGCATGGCGCTGGCACGTGCGGGCGCACCGCCGCTGGACCTTTCAGCCAAGCCGGGCTTCGATACTGTGGCATTCGCCAGCGAGATTGGCGGCATCGTCCTGCCTACCGGCACGGTGCGCAAGGAGGGCATTGGCGATGTCACGGCGCTACCGGGATTCGAGGCCGGCAACTGGTGGGCGCAGGACGCGGCGGCGGCCCTGCCGGTAAAACTGCTCGATCCCAAACCGGGCGAGCGTATCGCCGATATCTGCGCGGCGCCGGGGGGCAAGACACTGCAACTGGCCGCTGCCGAAGCGGACGTGATCGCAGTCGACCGGTCCGAAGCGCGGTTAAGGCGCGTAAGCCAGAACCTCGCTCGCACCCGGCTGAAAGCGCAGATCATCGCGGCCGACGCCACAAGCTGGCAGCCGCCGGAGCTGCTGGACGCCGTGCTGCTGGATGCGCCATGCAGCGCGACCGGCACGCTGCGCCGCCGCCCGGACGTTGCCGGGACGAA
Organism: Thermaurantiacus sp.; assembly: GCA_046314095.1. Taxonomy (GTDB): domain Bacteria; phylum Pseudomonadota; class Alphaproteobacteria; order Sphingomonadales; family Sphingomonadaceae; genus Thermaurantiacus. Next base: position 1,522 of record JBKBXK010000381.1, read on the forward strand.
GAGCGAAGCGGATATCGAGAGCCTAGCGGCGCTCCAGGCAGCGCTGCTCGATAATGCATTTGCCATGCTCAAGCCCGGCGGCCGGCTGGTCTATTGCACGTGCTCGCTGGAGCCGGAAGAGGGGGAGGCGCAGATCGAGACCTTCCTCGAACGCACGCCCGAGGCGATGCGCCTGCCCATCAGCGCCGGGGAACTGCCCGGTCTTGCTGACGCCGTTACCGCCAACGGCGATGTCCGCACCCGTCCCGACATGTGGGCTAATGAGGGCGGGCTCGACGGGTTCTACATCGCTCGGCTGGTGAAGCCTGATTAATCCTGACTGGCAGG
>JBKBXK010000382.1:0-1817 GCA_046314095.1 Thermaurantiacus sp.
GTGGAGGATCTGTTCGTGTTCCTGAACTTTGAGCGAAGCGGATTGGCGCAGGATCAACAGGTCAGTTATGAGACCTTGCCCTGACCGTGACCTAAGCCTCGGCTGACAGGGCCGCAAAGCCCGCTTCCAGATCCGCCTTCAGGTCGCTGACCGCTTCCAGCCCGGCATGGATGCGCAGCAGCGGACCGGGCTTGGCGCCTGTCCAGCAGTCCGGACGGCGTTTGAGCTGCGCGTCGCAGGGGATGATCAGGCTTTCAAAGCCGCCCCAGGAAAAGCCCATGCCGAACAGCTTCAGCGCGGCGAAGAAGCGGTCCATGCCGCCCTCCGGAACCGGTTTCAGGATGATGGAAAAGAGGCCGTTTGCGCCGGTGAAATCACGCTGCCAGAGGCCGTGATCGGGGTGCGAGGGCAGGGCCGGGTGGAGGACGCCGTCGACTTCCGGGCGGCTTGCCAGCCAGTTTGCGAGTGCGAGGCCCGCTGCTTCATGCGCCTTCAACCGGGTCGTCAGCGTACGGAGGCCCCGGATTGCCAGCCAGGCATCATCCGGCGCAAGCGAAATGCCCCAATCTTCCGAGCACGCCGCAATGCGCGCAGCTAGGCCGGAGTCGCGCGTCATGACGGCGCCGCCGAAGGCGTCGGAATGTCCGACCACGTATTTGGTGAGGGCCTGAACCGAAATGTCGGCGCCGAGCGCCAGCGGCTGGTGATGCAGCCCCGCGCCCCAGGTGTTGTCGCAGACAATCTTGATGCCCCGCGGCGCGGCGACGGAGGCGATGGCGGGCAGGTCCGAAATTTCAAACGTCAGCGATCCGGGCGACTCCAGCAGGATGGCCTGCGTGTTGTCCCGGAAGTATTTCGTGATGTCCGCCCCGGCGCGCGGATCGAAGCGTTCGGCTTCGACGCCCATCATCTTCAAGCGCCTCTCGCAGAAGCGGGCGGTCGGGCCATAGGCGCTGTCGGAGAGGAGGAGGTGGCCGCCGGGCTCGACGATGCTGGCAATTCCCAGGGCGCAGGCCTGCAGGCCGTTGGCGGCGAGGCGCGTCTGATGTGCGCCCTCCAGAACGCACAGGGCGTCTTCAAGTTCGCGGTGAACCGTCAGCCCCATACGTCCATAGGTCGGCAGGGAGCCGTACAGCGCCGCCTCGGTGCGGAACAGGACGGTTGAGGCGCGCTCGACCGGCGGGTTCACGGTGACCCGGGACAGGCGTTCGCCGCGCGTATGGATCAGGCGGGTTTCCGGCTTGTGGCCGTCGTCGCTACTCATCCTTCCGCCTTGGAAATCGGGCGGGACAGATCCGATGCCCATTCAGACCAGGAGCCGTCATAGACCGCGACATCCCAGTTTCCGAGCCGGGCGAGCGCCAGCGCGGTGATCGCCGCCGTGACGCCCGAGCCGCATGTGGTGATTGTGGGCGCGGTGGGTTCTTCGAACAGGCCACGCAGTTCGCTTTCCGTCTTCATATGGCCGGACGGCGTCAGAAGCTGGCTGCCCGGGACGTTGATGCTGCCCGGGATGTGGCCCGAGGGTAGGTCTGCGCGCGGTTCGGGATCGCGGCCGGAGAAGCGGCCTTCAGGTCTTGCGTCAATGATCCGCACACGGCCCATGCCCGCCGCGATCTCCATGCTGCGCAGGTCGGCCACGAGGTCGCTGCGCACGCGCGGTGTGAAGTGGCGTTCTGGCGGAGGAGTAGGGAGGTCATCAAGCGCGCCGCCGGCATCGGTCCAGGCGCTGAGGCCGCCATCCAGCACATGCACGTCCCGGTGGCCCATGACGCGCAGCATCCACCAGACCCGCGCGGCGGCGAAGAACCGGTTCT
>JBKBXK010000383.1:0-1785 GCA_046314095.1 Thermaurantiacus sp.
GGACTTCGCCCGGCATTATCACGTCCCGGATCCCACGCTGTCGGATGCCGTCAGGGCCGCCCATGAACGCTCTTCGCTATGGACGCTGAGCGACTAGAGGTCCCTCTGTGCAAAGATGAAAGTTTGGCCATGTTCTGGCCCGCGTGATTGAGCCGCCGGGCCGGTAGCTGTAGGGGTTCGCGAAAGGGCGCGATGCGCCTGTCAATCGGGGGAGTAGTATCCATGATCCGGCGTTATCTCGCCGCGGCCGCCAGTGCCGCCTTCATCCTGTCAGCCTGCGCGACAACCAGCGCCGCGCCTGAACCGCAGACGCGCGCTGCGGCCAGTGACATCATCACGGCCGATGCCATCGAGGCGCATATCCGCTTTCTGGCGGATGACCTTCTGGAAGGGCGCGACACGGGCGAGCGCGGCTACGACATCGCCGCGCGCTATGTGGAAAGCCATTTCCGCCTGCTGGGGCTGGAACCGGGCGCCTCTGATGGCGGCTATCACGAGCCGGTGCCCTTGCAGAACATGGTGACGGATGTCACCCGTGCGCGGCTGGTGGTGAACGGTGACGCGCTGGAATACGGCGTGGATTTCATTATGGGCGCACACGCTACCCGCGATGAAAGCGATGTCAGCGGCGACGCGGTGTTTGCCGGCTATGGCATCATCGCGCCGGGCCTTGGCATTGACAGCTATGACGGGCTCGACGTTGGCGGGCGCATTGTGGTGGTCCTCGCCGGCGCACCGGGCGGCCTGCCCAGCGATGTAACCGCGCATTTGTCCAATAACCGCACCAAGGCGGAATTTGCGGCGGCACGCGGCGCGCGCGGCGTCATTGTCGTGATGGCCGACGGGCTGACGCGTTTCCCCTTCTCGCGCATGGCGGCCATGGCCGCCAATCCGCGCCCGTCAATGACGGTAGCGGCCGCCGCGTCGCCAGCCTCCATCGAGGCCAGTGCGGTAATCGGCTCCGAGACGGCCGCGCGCCTGTTCGCCAATTCGGGCCGGGATTTTGGCCAGATCGTTGCCGCCGCACAGGCCGGAGAGGCACTGGAAAGCTTTGCGCTCAACGCCCGTGTCGAGATGGCGCAGGCAACCAGCCGCGAAGCGGTGATCAGCGCCAACGTGATCGGCATCCTGCCCGGATCGGACCCGGCCCTTTCGGCAGAATCCGTGGTGGTGACGGCCCATCTGGACCATATCGGCATCTGTCAGCCCATGGCGGAAGACCCCATCTGCAACGGCGCGCTGGACAATGCGTCGGGCACCGCATCCATGCTGGAAGCAGCCCGCGCGCTGGTACAGGGTCCGCGCCCGGCCCGCACCGTGGTCTTCATTGCCCTGACCGCAGAGGAAAAGGGGCTTCTGGGCTCTGCCCATGTGGCCGCCAACCCCACGCCGGCGATGGGCCGTATGGTGGCCAACATCAATCTGGACATGCCGGTCATGATCTATGAATTCAACGATGTGATCGCGTTCGGCGCAGAGCACTCGACACTGGGGCCAGTGGCGGCAGAAGCGGTGGCGCGCGCCGGCGTCACCCTGTCCCCTGATCCGATCCCCGAGCAGTCCCTGTTCGTGCGGTCCGACCACTATAATTTCGTGCGAGAGGGCGTGCCGTCCGTCTTCCTGATGACCGGCTTTTCGTCACCCGATCCTGAAGATGATGAAGGGGCCGCTTTCCAGCGCTTCCTCGGCGGCAATTATCACGCGCCGGGCGATGACCTCTCGCAACCGCTGCGATTTGACCAGGGGGCGAAATTTGCGCTGATCAATTACGAGATCATCCGGGCG
>JBKBXK010000384.1:0-1781 GCA_046314095.1 Thermaurantiacus sp.
TTGCGGAAGATGCCGTTGCTGATATCTCCGGCTTTCGCAATTCGTTTTGCTGGGACTATGGTGCAGCATGATTCGTGCTTTTGATGTGATCCTGTCCGCGCTCGGGCTGCTCTGTGGCTTGCCGGTTCTGGCTGTTCTCTGTGTGGTGGGCTGGTTTGACACGGGCTCGCCGCTGTTCCGCCAGGAGCGGGTCGGGCGGGGGCAGAGGCCGTTTATCCTCGTCAAGTTCCGCACCATGCGGCCGGATACGGCCTCCGTGGCCACGCATCAGGCCGATCCGCGTGCGGTGACGAAGCTGGGGCATTTTCTGCGGCGCACGAAGCTCGATGAGCTGCCGCAGCTCTGGAACGTGCTGACGGGGGAGATGAGCCTTGTCGGCCCGCGGCCCTGCCTGTTCAACCAGACAGAACTGATCACTGAGCGCGCGGCGCGCGGCGTCTTTGACGCGCGGCCGGGCATCACAGGGCTCGCCCAGATCAACGATATCGACATGTCCACGCCGCAGCTGCTGGCGGAAACCGATGCGCGGATGCTGAAGGACCTGAGCCTTTCCGCCTATTTCCGCTACATCCTCAAGACCATCAAAGGATCGGGCAGCGGCGACCGCATCCGCGCCGGCTGATCTCAGCCTTCAGCGGTGTCCAGCGCCGCCGCGATCCTGTCCACCAGCCGCCGGGCGACTTCGGTCTTGCCGAGGGTCGGCCAGTCCTCGATGCCGTCATGGGTGACGATGCGCACCGTGTTGGCGTCTCCGCCCATGACGCCCGTTGCGGGGCTGACGTCATTGGCGACGATCCAGTCGGCGGCCTTGCGCTGCAGCTTGCCTTGCGCATTGGCGATGAGGTTCTGCGTTTCTGCGGCAAAGCCGACGACGAGCTTCGGACGGTTGCCGGAAAGATGCCCGACCGTGGACAGGATGTCAGGGTTCTCGACCAGCGACAGGGCAGGGGGCTGGCCCGAGCCGTCCTTCTTGATCTTTTCGCTGCCTTCCTGCGCCACGCGCCAGTCGGCAACGGCTGCGGCCATGATGGCCACGTCGGCGGGCAGTGCCGATTCGACGGCCGCGAGCATTTCCTTGGCCGTTTCCACGTGGATGACCGTGACGCCGGCCGGATCGGGCAGGGTGACGGGGCCGGAAATGAGCGTCACCCGCGCGCCTGCCTCCGCGGCTGCGGCGGCAATGGCGTGACCCTGCTTGCCGGACGAGCGGTTGGCAATGTAGCGCACCGGATCAATCGGCTCATGCGTTGGGCCGGAGGTGATGACCACATGCTTTCCGGCGAGGGGCAGAGCCTGGGGCGTGCTGCCAGCTTCCAGAAGCTCAAGCGCCCTTTCGACAATGGCCAGCGGCTCGGCCATGCGGCCAAGGCCTGCCTCGCCGCTTTCGGCCATTTCGCCGCTCTCCGGGCCAATGAAGGCAATGCCATCGGTTTTGAGAGTGGCCACATTGCGCTGCGTCGCCGGGTGGGCCCACATGGCCGGGTTCATCGCCGGGGCTACCAGCACGGGCCGGTTGGTCGCCAGAAGCACGGTGCTGGCGAGATCCCCGGCAAGGCCCTGCGCCATCTTGGCCATCAGGTCCGCCGTGGCTGGCGCCACGATGATGAGATCGGTGTCACGGGCAAGGCGGATGTGGCCGACATCCTGTTCCGCCTCCCGGTCGAAGAGGTCGGTGTAGACCTTCTCGGCCGTCAGCGCACCGGCGGCCAGCGGGGTGATGAACTGCTGCGCGGCGGCTGTCATCACCACCTTCACCCTCACGCCGCGCTCGCGCAGGCGGC
>JBKBXK010000385.1:0-1769 GCA_046314095.1 Thermaurantiacus sp.
AACAAGCTGATGCTGGAGCGTCGGCTGGACCCCTGCATGTCCGAGGTTTTCCTGTGGGAGGATATCCCGGCCGCGCATATGAAGATGCGCCGCAACGAGCACAAGCCCGGGAATATGGCGGTGCTGGTGCAGGCGCCGGTCACCGGATTGCGCACGTTCGAGGACGCGCTGGAGGCCGGGCGCAAGCGCTGAAAACCGGGTCTGCCGGCAATTTTTGGGGACCGCCTGCAAGGGCGGTCCCTTTTTGTTCTTCTGGGTCGAAACCGTCAATCCTTTGTCAATCAAGTTGCCCCAAGACTGACCGGACAGATGGAGGCCGATGTGAAGCACGACTGGATGATCCGCGTTCTGGAAGACCTGCAACGATACGCCGATGGCAACGGGATGCCGGCTCTGGCCGAACATCTGGATCAGGCCCGGCTGCTGGCGCTGACCGAAGCGGCCAACCTGCCCGACGAACTGGAAGATGCCGATGACCGTGATCTTGCGGCCTTCGATTAAGGCCCTGTGGCAGGCAGCCGGGGCGAAACCGTGGACCGGCTTCCACGCGGCAATGGGGCGATTTCAACGCCTTCGCCCCGGCTCGGCTGAACAGGCGGGCTGGCGCAGGGTTGCCAGCGCCTTTTCGCGGCGTCGGATCAGCCGCGATGCTGTGGCGCGTTGCGGGCAGTGCAAATACGCCTAATGGCACGTGCGCGCGGTCTGAAAGCTGCGTGCCGGTGGGTTGCCCGAAAAGGGACGGCCAAAGGCACCTGCGGCGTCTGGCGGGCGGTGCAACTGCGCCTGGGGGTACGTACTCGCGGTCTGAAAGCTGCGTGACGGTGAGGCGGTTGCCCGAAAAAGAAGGCCGAGGGCAAGCGTTTCTGCTTGCCCCCGCCATGTCGCCTGCCCCCGCCATGTCGTCGGTCGTCGGTGTCGGTCGTCGCCGGTCGTGCGCTCGGTGTCGTCACCCGGGGCCACCCCGTCGCGGCGCGCGCTCGGTGCCGCCGCCCGGTCAGTGAACCAGCTTCATCCGTGGCCCCTCATCCTCGCCGCCACTGCTGTGCCCGGCGATGATCAGCCCTTCAGGCCCCGCCGTCACCGGCACCCCGGTGCCATCCAGCAGCGTTCCCGCCAGCAGCATCTGCGCCAGCGGATCCTGCAGGTAGCGCTGGATCACCCGCTTGAGCGGGCGCGCGCCGTACACCGGGTCATAACCCTTGTCCGCCAGCCAGGTCCGCGCGCTGTCATCCAGTTCCAGCGCGATCTTGCGGCTTTCCAGCCGCTTCATCAGCCGCTGCATCTGGATTTTCACGATCCCGTCCATATCCGCCCGGTCCAGCCGGTCGAAGATGATGGTCTCGTCCAGCCGGTTCAGGAACTCGGGCCGGAAATGCGCCCGCACCGCCTCCATGACCTGCGCGCGTGCCTGCGCGGCGTCGGCGCCATCGGGCAATGTGCTCAGTGCCTGCGAGCCGAGGTTCGAGGTCAGCACGATCAGCGTCTGCTTGAAGTCGACCGTGCGCCCGTGGCTGTCGGTCAGCACCCCGTCGTCCAGCACCTGCAACAGCACGTTGAACACATCGGGATGCGCCTTTTCCACCTCGTCAAACAGCACCACCTGATAGGGCCTGCGCCGTACCGCCTCGGTCAGCACCCCGCCCTCCTCATAGCCGACATAGCCCGGAGGGGCGCCGATCAGCCGCGCGACCGAGTGTTTTTCCATGAACTCCGACATATCAATGCGCACCATGGCGCTGTCGTCGTCAAACAGGAACTCGGCCACGGCC
>JBKBXK010000386.1:0-1767 GCA_046314095.1 Thermaurantiacus sp.
TCCGGCCGTAGAGAACCATCGCCACGCTCGGCGGGATGAGGATGCCGAGCGTGCCGCCGGCGGCAACGCTGCCCATGGCCAGGGATGGCGCATACCCTCGGGCGCGCATTGTCGGCACTGCGATGCGCGTCATCGTGGCGGTGGTCGCCATGCTCGATCCGCAAACGGCGCCGAACGCCCCGCAGGAGATGATGGTGGCATGCGCGAGCCCGCCGCGCGCGTGCCCGAAAAAGGCGTTCGCGGCCTCATAAAGCTCTTCGGCCAGCGGGGTCCGGGCGATGACGTTGCCCATCAGGAGGAACATGGGCAAGACCGAGAAATGATAGGCAAGGCCCGTGTCGACGGTGTTCTGCGCGAGCATCGCCAGCGCCGGTCCGGGGCCGACGATCACGGCAAAGCCGCCGACGCCGACCAGCACGAGGGCGAACGCGATGGGAACGCCAACGACCAGAAGCGCGAACAGCGCGACGAACGCGAAGCCAGCGGCCGTCATTCAGGCCGCCTTGCCATCGGGCCGGGGCGCAGGGCGCTCAAGGCCATCAACGCCGCCGACAGTCCGATCATTGCGGCCATCACATAGCCGAACGGGGCAACGGGGATGCCCGAGAACATCAGGCTCTCGCCATTTCGGGCGAGCCTTCCGGCGGTTTTCCAGACCTCGACTGCCCAGAATGCGGCGACCATCGCGCCGATCCCGAAAGCCGCAAGGCGCTGCACCCGGCGCCACCAGCCGGCCAGCGCTTCGCCCAGCAGCCCCATCGATACATGCCCCTCTTCCAGCGTGACAAGCGGCAGAGCGCAGAAAACCAGCGTGGCCATCGCGGCCTGAACCAGCTCGAATGCGACGGGCACCGGACGCGAGAAGAAGTAGCGGCCGACGACATCCGCGAATGTCACGGCCGTCATCACCAGCAGCAGAACCCCGGCCACCGCCACCAGCGCGCGGGCCATCGATAGGATGACCGCAGTCATGCGGCCCCCAACCCGTCCGTTCCGGCGGCGTGGTGCCGCTCGGCGCGCTGGCGCTGCCTGCGGAGCCAGCCCACGTTCGACATCATCCACAGAACGGGCGCGCGCGCCGCTTGTGGCCATCTCGTCAGGCGCGAATAGGTGCCGGCCCATCGTTGTGTGTGATCGGTCAGCGGACGTTCCTGCGCCTCCCAAGCCGCCAGAGCCTCGGGAACCGGACGCGCGGCATCTTCAACCGCGACGGCCAGTGCAAGTGCGTTCATCATCGAACATCCCCCGCCTTGGCCCAGATTGGGCGGCATCGCATGCGCCGCATCACCGACCACAGCCACAACGCCTGCCGACCAGCGTCGAAGCCTGACCGTCTGAAACCGCTGCCAGCGCACCGTATCCCAATCGACCGCCGTCCGCATCCGGTTCAGCGGACCGGCAAGCCCCGGAAAGGCGCCGATCCAGTCGTCCAAGGCCTCGGGCATGCGGCGTGCGGCCTCATCCGCATGTGGCCCGACGAGCGCTGCATAGACCTCGGTCGCACTGCACGCGCTGTACAAGATGCGGCGCCGGCCGGACCACCATTCCACGACGGTTCCGGCGCGATCCTGCGGGATCTCGCCCGGCTCGCGCGGGATCAGGACGCGATAGGCACCTTCGTCCAGATACCTGCGGCTTTCCAGCAGGTTCAACATGTCGCGGATGCGGCTGTTCACACCATCGGCCGCGACGACCAGATCGGCCTTGTGGCGCCGCCCTGCGGCATCGGTCAGAACGCCCCCGGCGTCTACGCCGCCGATCTCGGAC
>JBKBXK010000387.1:0-1760 GCA_046314095.1 Thermaurantiacus sp.
TGCCCGGCACCCCAAATATGCCGGGCAGCGGCGGGGGACGGATCGAGAATGGGTCGGCCGTTGCGGGCCGTGCGGTAGTGTGATCGCCCCCGTCTTTTCTCATGACCTGAACGGATAGCAGGGCTTCGGGCCTGCATGACAAGCAGAGGTAAGGAAAAGACGAATGCAGGGTATCATCGGCATCGACATCTCGAAAGACCGGCTGGACGCGTTCCGGCTCTCGGACCGGCAGCACAATTTTTTCGGAAACGACAAGGCCGGTTTCAAGGCCTTGCTGAAGTGGATCGGCGACGCCGAAGGACTGCGGATCGTCTACGAGCCGACCGGCCCCTACCATCGTGGCATGGAGGAAGCGCTCGCAAAGGCGGGACATGCGCTGGTCAAGGTCAATCCTCGACAGGCGCGGCGCTTCGCGGAGGCCACTGGCACCCAAGCCAAGACAGATCGGGTGGATGCGATGCTGCTGGCGCGGATGGGTCTGGCGCTCGACCTGCCGCCGCGGCCGGTTCGTGGCGAACTCATGAACGAACTGAGGGAGTTGCACGTCGCGCGGCTGGCTCTCATCAAGGACCGGACGGCTGCGGGAAATCGTGTCGACACAGCGGCCATCAGCCTGATACGCCGCCAGGCGAAGGCGCGGCTGGCCATCATCGAGAAGCAGCTCGCCGAGGTCGACGAAACCATTGCCACCCTGATCGCGGCGGAGCCCGCCCTGGCCGAGCGTCTCGACATCCTGACCTCCATCCCCGGCATCGGCGCCGTGACCGCCTGCATGCTGCTGATCGAAATGCCGGAGCTCGGCACCCTCGAGCCGAAACAGGCTGCAAGCCTCGCCGGGCTGGCGCCGTTCACGCGCCGTTCGGGAAAATGGAAGGGCAAGGAGATGATCCGCGGCGGACGCGCCAGCCTGCGCGCCGCGATCTTCATGCCGGCCCTCGTCGCGATACGGTTCAACGCGGACCTCAAGCGCAAATACCAGCAGCTGATCGAGGGCGGGAAAGCGCCAAAGCTCGCGATCACCGCCGTCATGCGCAAGCTCATCCTGCTCGCCAACGCGCTGCTGCGCGACGGCCGGAAATGGGCCGACAGACCTACTTGACCAAGACGGATACTACCGCCTTGCGGCAGGCCTCTTCACGGCGGCGGAAGTCGGCGCGCGCCACCAGCGCGAGCGGCTCTTCATCCTCGCCATCCGCGAAGGGGACGAGTTGGCCGACCCCGCGCGCCTGCTCTGGCACCCGATCGAGTGGCGGGAACCGGACGGAACTGCTGCGCCTGTGGCCGACGCCGAGGGCCAGCGCCAACGAGAACCGGCAGACGAAGCTGTCGCCATCGCAGGAAGCGGGCCAGCACGGGATGAACCTCGCGACGACGGCAGTCCTATGGCCGACGCCGCAGATCGACAGTTTCCGAAGCCGGGGTGGCGAGCGGCGCGACGAGAAGGGTCTGGACCGCATGGCGCGGGACTGGCCGACGCCGATGGCGAACGATGGCTGCAAGCCGAGCGCGGGCAACCGTCGGACAGCCGACCTGACCCATGCGGCGGGAATGTGGATGACGCCGACGGCGCGCGATCACAAGGATGGCTCAACGACTTTGGCGAACACGCCGGTGAACGGCCTGCTTGGCCGCCAGGTCCTGGTAACGCCGATGGCTGGGAGCGATACCTGCGATGTGCGCCGAACCTCACATGGGCATTTCAATGTCAACGGTTGGCGTTCGGTCACATGATGATGCTCCGTCTGTTTCAGGATCCGAGG
>JBKBXK010000388.1:0-1754 GCA_046314095.1 Thermaurantiacus sp.
CTATCTGCCCGGGCGCTTCGGCATCCGGCTGGAGGAAGTGGCGGTGGTGACGGCAACCGGCTGCGAGATCCTCTCCGGTCTCAGCCGCGATCTGGCGGTGGTCTGAATCAAAAAAGGGCGGCCCGGTGAGCAGGCTGTGTGGAAACTCGGGCAAATCTGATAGTATGGCCGCCGCGGGAACGGGGCGGCCATTTTCATGGGATACATCGTCGGAGAGGATCGGGCACAGGCGTCGCTGCTGCCTGCACGGTTTGAGGATTATGTGGCGGCGGATGCCGCGGTTCGGGTGATCGACGCCTTTGTCGACGGGCTTGATCTGGCGGTTCTCGGGTTTGGTCGGGCGTCGCCTGCCGGGACTGGGCGTCCGGGCTACGATCCGGGGGATCTGCTGAAGCTGTATGTCTGGGGCTACTTCAACGAGATACGTTCGTCGCGGCGCCTGGAGCGGGCGTGCCGACGCGATGTCGAGGCGATGTGGCTCCTCTGCAAGCTCGCCCCCGACTTCAAGACCATTGCCGATTTCCGCCGCGACAACGGCCCCGCGATCGTCGGCGCATGCCGGGCCTTCGTGCTCTTGTGCCGCGATGCCGGGCTGTTCGCGGCGCGGCTGGTGGCGCTCGACGGCTCGAAGTTCCGGGCCGCGGCCAGCCGGAAGCAGGTGATGGGGCGGCGGGAGATCGCGGAGGAAGCCGCGCGGCTCGACCGCCGGATTGCCGCCTATCTCACCGGTCTGGACGAGGCGGATGCAGCCGAGCCCGACGACGCGCCCGAGGCCGTCGAAGCGGCGCTTGCCGCGCTGCGCGCCCGGCGGGCCGAACTCGACCGGCTGGCGGCGCGGCTCGACGACGAGGGGCGCACCACCCTTGTGGAGGGCGAGGAGGATGCCCGGCCGATGCGGTCGGGCCGCGGCCCCAACCCGCCGAGCTACAACGTGCAGACGGTGGTGGACACCGAGACTTCCCTGATCGTCCATCACGACGTGACCGATGAAGCGACCGACCGCAGGCTGCTCCATCCGATGGTGCGAGCGGCGAAGGACAGCCTCGGGCTCGCGGCCCTGACGGTGGTGGCCGACAAGGGTTTCGATAACGGCGAACATGCCAGCGCCTGCGAGCGCGACGGCATCACCGCCTGCGTACCTGCCCAGCGAGCGGTCAACAACCAAGGTGACGGCCGGCTCTTCGACCGCACCTCCTTCGTCTACGACCCCGGGACGGACACGCATCTCTGCCCGGGCGGGCGCAGGCTGGTGCGCAAGCAGCTCAACCGCAAGGAGCGCGCGATCACCTACGCCTCGCCGGACTGCTCGGGCTGCGCGCTCAAGACCCGCTGCACCACCGCCGAGCGCCGCTTCGTGACCCGCCATCTCGATGAGGAGGCCATGGCGCGTATGGCCGCGCGCGCCACACCGGAGATGATGCGCATCAGGCGATGCGCCGCAGAACACCCCTTCGGCACGATCAAGCGGATGATGGCCGGAGGGCGGTTCCTGACCCGCAACCTCAGGGGCACCCGGACCGAGATGGCGCTTTCCGTCCTCGCCTACAACATCCGTCGAGCGGTCAGCCTCGGGAGCGCAACCGCCTGAAGAACGAAGAGGCCCCGGTCAACCGGGGCCTCGATCGCGTTTCCACACAGCCTGCGGTGAGGCCGCCCTTTTCATGTCTTGTCTGTGCCTGTCTCAGGCGGCGCGGATCTCGGCGAAGAAGGCGTCGATGCGCTGGCGCAGGTTGCCGGTCTGCTGGGTCAGCTGG
>JBKBXK010000389.1:0-1752 GCA_046314095.1 Thermaurantiacus sp.
AAAGCCATAGCTCAGCGGGATCAGCACATCCTTGAAGAAGGGCACTGCGATGGAGGTGGCAAACCCGTCCGGCACATTCGGGGCCGAGGAAAGAAGCTCGGTCATCCAGAACACGGCGACAAGCGCGACCACCGATTGCAGGGCAAGCTTCATCTTGCCGGAAATGCCCGCCGACGAGCGCTTCGTTACCTTGCGCCAGTCATCAATGAAGCCGATGGCGCCAAACCCGGCGGTTACCAGCAGCACCACCCAGATATAGGGATTGGCGAGGTCCGCCCACAGCAGCGTGCCGGCCAGTATGCCGATCAGGATGATGAAGCCGCCCATGGTGGGCGTACCGGCCTTCGTGAGCACGTGGGACTCGGGACCATCATCACGAATGGGCTGGCTGCCCTTGGTTCTCAGCCAGCCGATGAACGGCTTGCCGATGATGATGGCCACCACGAAAGCCGTCATCAGACCAGCTCCGGTGCGGAAGGTCAGGTAATTCACCACGTTGAAAAGAGGAATGTCGGAGGCGAGTTGGGAAAACAGGAAATAGAGCATGAAAATCAGCCTTTGATGACCGCATTGGCGGCACCGTTCCGCAAACTTGCGACTACTTTATGAACGCCCGAACCGTTGGAGCCCTTGATCAGCACCACATCGCCGGGGCGCAGCGCACCCAGGAGGCGTTCGCCTGCCTCGGCCGGTGAACCGGCCATCGCGCCCTTGATCGGGGACGGCAGGGCGGAAACCATGTGGGCCATCATGGCGCCGACACCGATCACCTCGCTGACGCCGGCATCGGCAAGCAACCTTGCCAGTTCGCGATGGTATTCCGGCGCGCTTGATCCGATCTCCAGCATTTCACCGAGCACAGCAACCCGGCGGCCTTTACCCTCCGGGACATGACGCGCCAGCGTGGTGATGGCAGAGGCCATCGAGACGGGATTGGCGTTATAGCTGTCATCAATGATGCGCGCGCTGCCACCGTCGAGCGGCACCAGAAAGCTCGCTCCACGCCCGGCCTGGGCCTCGAGCCCTGCCAGCACATCGGCGACAGCCGCCGAATCAATACCGGCAGCCACGCAGGCGGCCATGACGGCGGCTGCATTATGCGCCTGGTGCTCTCCGGGCGCCGGGATGGACATATTGACGATCCGGCCCAGTACATCGAAGCGACCGCGGCCGCCCGCCGCTTCCTGCTCCCATGACAGGATGCGCACCGCGGCATTTCTGGCCCGCCCGAAATCGAACAGGAATGCCGCACCGCTATCAGCGACGCGGGCGGCGAGATGCGGCGCATATTCGCAATCAGCCGGGATGATCGCAACGCCGTCACCGGCAAGCCCGGTGAATATCTCGGCCTTGGCGTCGGCAATCGCTTCCATCGAACCCAGATTTTCCAGGTGGGCCGGCGCGATACGGGTGATGAGCGCGATATGAGGCTGGACCTGGGTGGTGAGCGCGGCGATCTCGCCGGCATGGTTCATGCCCATCTCGAAGACGCCGCGCGCTGTCTCTTTGGGCATGCGCGCCAGGGTCAGTGGCACGCCCCAATGGTTGTTGTAGGATTTCACGCTCCAGTGCGCAGGGCCGGCGGCGTGAAACACGGCGGCAATGGCTTCCTTCACCGATGTCTTGCCGACCGAGCCGGTCACGCCCACGCGCACAGCCTTGCTGCGTTCGCGTGCGGCCGCGCCTAGGCGTTGCAGGGCTTCCAGCACGTCGGGCACGACAAGGCGCGGGCCGGTCCCGGCATCCTCGCGC
>JBKBXK010000390.1:0-1750 GCA_046314095.1 Thermaurantiacus sp.
ACCGTGCAGCTGCACACCAAGCGCATCGAAGCCCTGGCGCGTGCTCAGCGCGGTGATGGCGCCGCTCTCGGTATCCACCGAAAAAACCCGCGAGACCGGCCACAACTCGGACTGCCGCGAAACAATCGCCGAGACCGTGCACACGATGCGGGTCGTGGAGGCCCAGTTGCACCGGCGGAGCGTGTCCGGGTTGCCGTCAGCGCCGGTCAGCACCCGCGTTTTCGCGCCCTCATTGGCTTCGACGAGGAGGAGAACCGTGCTTCTGCCGCGTGCCGCCGCGATCACGGCGACATGCCGGCCATCCGGAGACATGCTTATCTGGAGCACCGCAGCGCGCTGGCCGAACCTCGTGGCAAGGTCCGGCGTTGTTTGCGCCTGCACGGTCGCGGCCACTCCGAGAACGGCAACGGCGACAAAGCGGGCAGGGCGCATGGCGACATCTCCTTCTTGGGGCCGGTAGCAATTGCCATGTCCTGCAACAACATTGTCGGCGCCGCGGGTTTCGCTGTCACGAAAAATTCGCGCGGCGGCCCGCTCGCCAGGCCTTGACGGTTGTGTGGGTGCGGCATATCTGCCGCGTTGTTGGCACTCCCGCCCGGTGAGTGCCAAACGGGCAACCCCGGGGAGGCGTTCGCCCTCCCCGACAGCTAACCGAGGGATATCATGGGTTTTACTCCGCTGCATGACCGTGTGCTGGTCCGCCGCATCGAGGCCGAGGAAAAGACGGCCGGCGGCATCATCATTCCCGACACCGCCAAGGAAAAGCCGCAGGAAGGCGAAGTTATCGCCGTGGGTGCAGGTACCCGCGACGAATCCGGCAACCGCATCGCGCTTGATGTGAGCGTCGGTGACCGCATCCTGTTCGGCAAATGGTCGGGCACCGAGGTCAAGCTCGATGGCGAAGACCTCATCATCATGAAGGAAAGCGATATCCTGGGCGTCGTGACGCCGGCCGCGGAAGTGCGGAAGGCCGCCTGAGGCGCTTTTCAGTCAACCATCTAACGAAGGACAGGAAACATGGCAGCCAAGGACGTGAAGTTCAGCCGTGATGCCCGCGAGCGCATTCTCGCCGGCGTCGACACCCTCGCCGATGCCGTCAAGGTGACGCTCGGCCCCAAGGGTCGCAATGTTGTTATCGAGAAGAGCTTCGGCGCGCCGCGCATCACCAAGGACGGTGTGACGGTCGCCAAGGAAATCGAGCTCAAGGACAAGTATATGAACCTCGGCGCGCAGATGGTGCGCGAGGTTGCCTCCAAGACCAACGACGTCGCCGGCGACGGCACGACGACGGCAACCGTGCTTGCCCAGTCGATCGCCCGGGAAGGCATGAAGTCGGTTGCGGCCGGCATGAACCCGATGGACCTGAAGCGCGGCATCGATCTCGCTGTCACCAAGGTCATCGAGGATCTGAAGGCGCGCTCCAAGGAAGTGGCGAACTCCTCTGAAATCGCCCAGGTCGGAATCATTTCCGCCAATGGCGACACCATCGTTGGCGAGAAGATTGCCGAGGCGATGGAGAAGGTCGGCAAGGAAGGCGTGATCACGGTCGAGGAAGCCAAGGGCCTTGAGTTCGAGCTCGATGTGGTCGAAGGGATGCAGTTCGACCGTGGCTATCTCTCGCCCTACTTCATCACCAATCCCGAGAAGATGCAGGTCGAGCTGGAAAGCCCCTACATCCTGATCCACGAGAAGAAGCTTTCCAACCTGCAGGCTCTGCTGCCGGTTCTGGAAGCCGTGGTGCAGTCGGGGC
>JBKBXK010000391.1:0-1733 GCA_046314095.1 Thermaurantiacus sp.
TCGCCTGCCGCTTCCGCAAGTTCACCGGGGAAGCGGCCTTCGAGCTGATGGAAAGGCAGAACATCCGCAACGCCTTCCTGCCGCCCACCGCGCTGAAGATGATGCGGCAGGTGGAAAGCCCGCAGACCCGCTACAAACTGGCTCTGCGCTCCGTCGCATCGGGCGGGGAAACGCTGGGGGCCGAGCTGATCGCCTGGGGCCGCAAGGTCTTTGGCCTGACCATCAACGAGTTCTACGGCCAGACCGAGTGCAACATGATCGTGTCGAGCTGCGCCGCCGTCATGGAGGCGCGCCCCGGCATCATGGGCCGCGCCGTGCCCGGCCATGACGTGGATGTGGTGACGGAGCAAGGCACACTTGCCGCCGATGGCGAACAGGGGCTGATCGCCGTGCGCGGGCCCGATCCGGTGATGTTCCTCGGCTACTGGAACAACGAGGCCGCCACCCGCGCCAAATTCCTCAACGGCTGGATGCTGACCGGTGACACGGGCGTGCGCGATGCCGATGGCTGGCTGCGGTTTGTGGGCCGCGATGATGACGTGATCACCTCCTCCGGCTACCGCATCGGACCGGGCGAGATCGAGGACTGCCTGCTGCGCCATCCCGCCGTTGCCATGGCAGGCGTCGTCGGCAAGCCGGACGCCCAGCGCACGGAAATCGTCAAGGCCTATGTGGTGCTGAAGGCCGGGGTGGAGCCTTCGGACAGCCTCGCCGATGACATTGCCCAATTCGTCAAGACCCGCCTTGCCGCCCACGAATACCCCCGTGAAGTGGAGTTTGTGGACGCCCTGCCCATGACAACCACCGGCAAGGTGATCCGCCGGGAGCTGCG
Source organism: Thermaurantiacus sp. (assembly GCA_046314095.1). GTDB lineage: Bacteria > Pseudomonadota > Alphaproteobacteria > Sphingomonadales > Sphingomonadaceae > Thermaurantiacus. The sequence continues at coordinate 833 of JBKBXK010000391.1, forward strand.
CCAGCGCGCAAGCGGGGAAACCTCCGGAGAAAACCCATGAGCGGTTTCGTCACCCTGTTCGAAATGGGCCCGCGCGACGGGCTGCAGAATGAGAAGACGCTGATTGCCACCGCAGACAAGATCCGCCTTGTCGACATGCTGAGCGCCTGCGGCTTTGCCAAGATCGAGGTCACCAGCTTCGTCAGCCCCAAATGGGTGCCACAAATGGCCGATGCCGCCGATGTGCTGGCGGGCATTCACCGCCGGCCGCAGACCGCCTATACGGCCCTCACCCCCAACGTGAAGGGCTACGAGGCCGCCCGCGCGGCCGGGGCAGATGAGGTGGCCGTGTTCGGCTCGGCCTCGGAGGGCTTTTCGCGCAAGAACATCAACTGCTCCATTGCAGAGAGTCTGGAGCGCTTCCGCCCGCTGGTGGACAAGGCACTGGAAGACGGCATCCCGGTGCGCGGCTATATCTCCTGCGTCACAGACTGCCCCTATGACGGCCCCACCCCGCCGGACAGCGTGGCCGATGTCGCAGCCAAGCTGCTGGCCATGGGCTGCTACGAGATTTCCCTTGGCGACACCATTGGCGCAGGCACACCGGAGACCATCGGCCGGATGCTGGATGCAGTGCTGGCACAGGTGCCCGCGCAGAAACTCGCCGGGCATTACCACGACACCAGGGGGCTGGCCCTCGCCAATATCGAGGTGAGCCTTGAAAAGGGCCTGCGCGTCTTTGATGCCGCCGTGGGCGGGCTCGGCGGCTGCCCCTATGCCCCCGGCGCGAAGGGCAATGTGGCCACCGAAGCCGTTGCTGGCCTTCTCGCAGACAAGGGGTACGAGACCGGACTGGACAGGGAGAAGCTGGCAGAAGCCGCCGCCTTTGCCCGCACGCTCAGAAAGGACGCATAGAATGAGC
>JBKBXK010000392.1:0-1731 GCA_046314095.1 Thermaurantiacus sp.
AAGGCTGCATCAGACCTGAACCACCGCCTCCTCAACAGGGACGTCGATCTGCTGCGCCACAGGGGTCCAAATGTCCGCGCCTTCGGCTGTCGTCTCTGAACCGCCCCGGGTTTGCCGGAGGCCATGTGGTTTGAGTTACGCTGCCATGGCCGGCTCTTCCAGCGTGGCGTAGTAGCGTTCCTCCGCTTCGGCCGGCGGGATGTTGCCGATGGGCTCCAGTAGCCGGCGATTGTTGAACCAGTCGACCCAGGTCAGCGTGGCGAACTCGACGGCCTCGAAGGATCGCCATGGCCCGCGCCGATGGATAACCTCAGCTTTGTAGAGGCCGTTGATCGTCTCGGCGAGAGCATTGTCATAGGAATCTCCCACGCTGCCGACCGAGGGCTCGATACCCGCTTCGGCCAGACGCTCGGTGTAGCGGATGCTGACATATTGAGAGCCCCTGTCGGAGTGATGCACGAGGCCGCCGCGATGCGTGGGCCGCCGGTCGTGCAGGGCCTGTTCGAGAGCATCGAGGACGAAGCTCGCATGGGCGGTCCTGCTCACCCGCCAGCCGACGATGCGGCGGGCATAGGCATCGATGACGAAGGCCACGTAGACGAAGCCCGACCAAGTGCTGACATAGGTGAAGTCCGAGAGCCAGAGCCTGTTTGGCGCCGGAGCATGGAAGACCCGGTTCACATGGTCGCGCGGACATGGCGCGGCCTTGTCTTGCACCGTGGTGCGGACCGGTTTGCCGCGGATGACACCATGAAGGCCGAGGTCGGCCATAAGCCGCTCGACCGTGCAGCGAGCGACGACGAAGCCTTCACGCAGCATCTGCCGCCAGACCTTGCGCGCGCCATACACCTCGAAGTTCTCGGCGAAGACACGCTCGATCTCCGGCTTCAGCTTCAAGTCCCGCTTCGCCCGCACCGACAGCTTCTCGGGATCGACGCGCTTGGCGACATGGTCGCGGTAGGTCGACGGGGCGATCGGCAGCACCTTGCAGATCGGCTCGACCCCATACGCCTCGCGGTGATCGTCGATGAACGCGATCATCGTTTGAATGGGCGGTCGAGCTCCGCCTGGGCAAAATAAGCGGAAGCCTTGCGCAGGATCTCGTTGGCCTGCCGAAGCTCGCGGTTCTCCCGCTCGAGCGCTTTCAGCTTCGCCGCCATGTCCGTCGGCACGCCAGCCCGCTTGCCGGCATCGACCTCGGCCTTCTTCACCCACTCGTTCAGCGTCTGGCCTGTGCAGCCGATCTTGGACGCGATCGACATGATCGCCGCCCAGCGAGAGGGGTGTTCATGTTCGTGATCCAGCACCAGCCGCACAGCTCGCTGGCGCACCTCCGGGGAAAACTTGTTCGTCGTCTTGCTCATGATGGCTCCACCTTCTCAGGAGTTGGAGCCTCCGGCAAACCCGGGGCGGTTCACTTCTGAGCAACCCATCCGCCTGCTCTGGCAAGCAGACCTAGCCCCCACTCGCCGCTCGGGTCCACCATATTGACAGGATCATTCCCCACAACTGATCCGCTTGAAGCGGTTCCGTCATAGGGCGGCTAATTTCCTGAGGCGGTGCAGCGGTTTTCGCGCACACGCGGGAGGCGCGGATCAGGTCCGGGGCGGTTTTGCCCTTGAGGCGGTTTTCGGTGCCGCTGCGCGGCTGTCAAAGAGCGTTTTCAGATACCTATGCGCATGGGCGCAGTGCTACAAGCGGCAGAGAGATGGTCGATTGCTCAACCGGCCC
>JBKBXK010000393.1:0-1713 GCA_046314095.1 Thermaurantiacus sp.
CCTGAACGCTGACTGGACCTGAAATGACCGCCTCCAAGACCAAGCTTGTGATCCGCAACGCCACGCCCAAGGACATACCGGCCATCCTGCCGCTGTATGAGAAGGTGTACGGCGTGGGTTATGGCTACAAATCGGACGAGATCGCCGGCCAGATCAACCGCTTTGCCGATGGCCAGTTCGTGGCAGAATTCGAGGGCCGCATTGTCGGGCACTGCGTGACCTTCGTGATCGCCTCCGAGATTGCACTCAGCCAGCACACATGGGCTGAGATTACCGGCGGGGGCTTTGCCGCCCGGCACGACCCCGAGGGTGACATGCTGTATGGCATGGATGTGATCGTCGATGCCGATTTCCGCCGCCTGCGCATCGGCCAGCGTTTCTACAGGGTTCGCCAGGAACTCTGCCAGTGGCTGGAACTCAAGGGCATCGTCTTCGGCGGACGCATCCCCGGCTATGTGCGCCATAAGCGGGAATATCCCGAGCCGCTCGATTATGTGGACGCGGTGGTTGCCTCCAGAATGCGCGACCCGGTTCTCTCTTTCCAGCTGCGCCAGGGCTTCGAGGCCGTCGGTGTACTGAAGAATTACATGCCGGAAGATTTTGAATCCGGCGGGCATGCCACCCAGATGTTCTGGCGCAATCCGCTCGCCCAGGAAGACATCAAGGCGAAGCCCAGCCTCGGCGACACCTCCCTGCCCGAGCGGGTGCGCGTTGCAACCGTGCAATTCCAGATGCGCCGGATCAATTCGATCGATGATTTCGAGCAGCAGGTTGAGTATTTTGTCGACATCGCCTCGGATTACCGCGCCGATTTCGTGACCTTCCCGGAACTGTTCACGCTGCAGCTTCTTTCGCTGGAGGGCAAACCGCTCGGCCCAATGGAAGCCATCGAGAAGATTTCCGACTACACAACGCGTTTCGTCGCCTTCATGGAAAAGCTCGCGGTTTCCTACAACATCAACATCATCGGCGGCTCGCACCCCTCGCGCATGCCGGACGGCGACATCCACAATGTGGCCTATGTCTTCCTGCGCGACGGCTCGGTCCACACGCAGGAGAAGCTGCATCCCACGCCGTCCGAGCGCTCATGGTGGAACATAAAGGGCGGCGAGGGCAATCATGTCATCCAGACCGATTGCGGCCCGATCGGTGTGATGATCTGCTATGACAGCGAGTTCCCGGAAGTTGCCCGCCACCTCGTCGACCAGGGCGCGCTGATGCTGTTCGTACCGTTCTGCACGGACGAAAGGCGCGGCTATCTCCGTGTACGGTACTGCTGTCAGGCCCGGGCGGTCGAGAACCAGTGCTATGTTGTGCTCTCCGGCGTCGTCGGCAATCTGCCGAATGTCGAGAACATGGACATCCATTACGCCGAGAGCTGCATCCTGACGCCCTCGGATTTCCCCTTCTCGCGCGATGGCGTGGCCGCCGACACGGCGCCGAACACCGAGACGGTGGCGCTGGCGGACCTGTCGCTGTCAGACCTGCTGACCGCGCGCCAGTCCGGCGCCGTGCAGAACCTCAAGGACCGGCGCTTTGATCTCTACCGGGTTGCTTGGAAATAGACCGCAGGCGGATCAGCTGAGCTTGGCCGCCAGCTGGTCCATGAAGCCAGCGAGTTCGAGATCCTTCTGCGTGACGCCGCCGGCATCATGCGTGGTGAGGACCACCTCGACCTTATTGTAGACGTTGAACCATTCCGGATGGTGGTCC
>JBKBXK010000394.1:0-1705 GCA_046314095.1 Thermaurantiacus sp.
CGGCGCGCCGATACGGTGCGCACGGCGGCTTCCAGGATCTTGAGGCCGGCTTCGAGGTCGGCGTCACGGATCGTCAACGGCGCGAGCACCTTGACGACTTCGTCATCGCTGCCGCTCGTCTCAATGATCAGGCCATTGTCGAAACACTGGGCGCAGATCTCTGCAGCGATCTCGCCGCTCTCCATCTCGATGCCGGACATCATGCCCCGGCCCTTGATGCGGTTCGCCACGGGGCTCGCGTCTGCAATCTTCTTCAGGCGTGCCCGGAGGATTCCCGATTTGCGGGCGACGTCCTTCTCGAACGCGTCATCGGCCCAGTAAAGGTCGAGCGCCTTGGCGGCGGTCACGAAGGCGTGGTTGTTGCCGCGGAACGTGCCGTTATGCTCGCCGGGCTTCCAGCGGTCATGTTCGGGGCGGATCAGCGTCAGCGCCATCGGCAGACCCATACCGGACAGCGATTTCGCGAGCGTCACGATGTCCGGCTGAATGCCGGCGCGCTCAAAGCTGAAGAATCCGCCTGTGCGGCCGATGCCGGCCTGAATGTCATCCACGATCAGCAGCGCGCCATGCTTGCGGGCAATCTGCTCGATCCGGCGCAGCCAGGCATTCGAGGCGACATTCAGCCCGCCCTCGCCCTGCACCGTCTCGACCAGAATGGCCGCCGGCTTGTCGAGGCCCGAAGAGCTGTCTGACAGGCGCTGGTCTAGCTGGTCGGCGGTGTCCGTATCCGGACCGAAATAGCCGTCATATGCTTCATGGCTCACGCCGCTCAGCGGAATGCCCGCGCCGCCGCGCTTGCCGGAATTGCCGGTCGTTGCCAGCGCGCCCAGGGTCATTCCGTGAAAGCCATTGGTGAAGGCGATCACATTCGTCCGTCCCGTGACTTTGCGCGCGAGCTTCAGCGCCGCCTCAATTGCATTTGCGCCCGTAGGCCCGGTGAACATTGTGCGGAAGTTCATGCCGCGCGGCTTCAGAATGCGCCGCTCGAAGGTCTCAAGGAAATGCGCCTTGGCGCGGGTGTGCATGTCGAGGCCATGCGCTACGCCGTCCGCGGAGATGTATTCGATCAGCGCCTGTTTCAGCTCGGCCGGGTTGTGGCCATAGTTGAGCGTCGAGCAGCCAGAGAGAAAGTCGAGATAGCGCGTGCCATCCTCGGCCACCATGTGGGATCCGCTGGCGGATTCGAAAACGCAGGGAAATGACCGGCAATAGCTGCGCACGCGCGATTCGCGGCGCTCAAAGATGTCGGTCGGTACGGAAGCATGTTCATAGGCCATTGCGGGCTCCTTGTTTGATGCTCTGATTTTTTGTTATGTACGGAGGGGTTCAGGCGGCGCCGGACGGGGTTTGGCCGGGCGGCGTCTGGAACGGCCCGATCGTGACGAGAAACTCGGACGGGTGCCGGCCTGCCAGATGCCGGTCGCGGTCAAACCATGGTGCATCGCGGAGCGGGGCGCCGAGCCATCGCGCCAGGCCGCGGAACAGGCCCCAGGAGGCGTCATTCTCACTTGTGATGGAGGTTTCCATCCCGCGCACACTGGCCTGCTCCGGCCGCGCCAGGATATCCGCCAGCATAAGCTTCGCGAGGCCGAGGCCGCGCGCATCCGGATGCACAGCGACCTGCCAGAGGAAGAACGTATTGTCCCTGCCGGGCGGCAGGTGGCCGGAAATCCACCCAACAGCGCGCCCATTGATCCGGGCAACC
>JBKBXK010000395.1:0-1697 GCA_046314095.1 Thermaurantiacus sp.
GGGATGCGGTGTGGGCGGGTTCATACGCGTCGTCGTGGGTGTGGATCGTCATCGGTTTCTTGCCTCCGGGCCTGTCTCGTCCGCGCGACAACCCGCGCGGCCTTCATGGGCAGCTCTGAGCCGTCATGGCGGACGCCCCTTCACCCCCTCTTCGGGGCCGAAACGCATGTGGAGGAGGCCGGGGGGCGGCTGATTTGCTTCGCGATGCAAAGCGGGGGCTCGTCCCCCGTGGCGGAACTCAGTCGGCCCCCCGTCCTTGAAGGGGCGGTCCCTTTGACGGCCGCCTGCCCATCTCTTGAAGGCCGCTCGGGTGTCGGGTGGATGAGATTTACCCGGAAGAAGGCAAAGGCGGCGATCCAGAGCCACGACACGGATGCCCCTGCCCCACCGCCCCGGCCCGCCACCCTAGCGCAAGGTGCTCATCCCAACAGGCGCTGCCGATCCTCGGGCCCGATCTGTCCTGCCAGATGCTGGCGCAGCGCTCCCGCGCCGTTCGCCCGCAGATCATCGTTGAAATCCCCGAGTTGAGGCTCGAGCACATGGCAATCAATCCCGATCTCGACGGCTCTGGCGCTCAACCTCTCTGCCGCGCGTTGCCCGGCCGGATCGCGGTCGATAGCGATGTAGAGGCGCTGCAAACCCTCCGGCAGCAGGACCGCCCCGAGATGACCGGATGAGAGTGCCGCCCAGACGGGAAGGGCGGGCACTGCCTCGGACAGGGACAGCATGGTCTCGATGCCCTCGCCGACCACGAGGATGTCGTCATGCGGGATCAGCCTGACGGCATTGCCCAGGAGGTGACCCATGGCACGTCGCTGCGTTTTGACCCGCGTCTTTCCTTTACCGTCAGGCGCCAACCAGGTGCGATGCACGCCCTGCAAGGCCCCTGCCCCATCGGTGACAGCCGCGATCAGCGCCGGTCTGGGGATGCTCCGGGTCTGGCCCTCATCCCGATGCCAGCACTTTGGGTGGAAACGCAGGGCGTTGCTCTTCGCGCCACATGGGACGCCCCGAGAACTGAGATAGGTGTCGGCAAGCGTGCCTACGACTGGCATAGAGGCTGCAAACAAACGCGCCGCCGCCGCTGGTGTGCCGCCAGGGGCCTTGGGCTTCTTCGGCACTGGCGTATTCGGGAGGACCGGCTGCGGACGGCCAAGGTGCGCCCGGGCTTCAGCCAGAAGGTCGGGAAAGCGGGAGATCCCGGTTCGCTCGCGGATGATATCCAGAAGATCGCCATGTTCGCCCGTGGCTCCGTCAGTGAATTTTCCAGCCGCGCCCGGCCCCGACGTTGGCCCCGTCAGCCGCACGAAGAGCGACCGACCGGGGTTGTTCTGCAAATCGCCCACGATCCAGTAGGACCCCTCCCGCCGTCCGGCGGGAAGGTAATGGCGACAGACGCTTTCGGCATTCTCCGCCAGAGCGCGGATCACATCTTCGGTCTCGGAGTACATGGCTCAACAACCTCCGCGTGCATGTAGTCCCGTCACAGGACAACGTGCAAGCAGACGATCCAGCACCACGATGCCGCTCGGATCCACCGGGCAGAACAGCCGCAGCTTCCAGGCAATGATCTCCGAGAAGAAACCATCGGCCTTGAGCCGGTCCTTGGCCGCTTCCGTGAAGCCAGACAGCTCGATTCTGTTTACGCCCATGACGCGGGAGCGGTGCAACTCCATCCCGCCGGCCAAGCGTACCAC
>JBKBXK010000396.1:0-1686 GCA_046314095.1 Thermaurantiacus sp.
GCTACCGGCAACATCGGCTGCATGACGCAGATCGGAACCGGGATCGATATCCCTGTGGTGCATACGGCGGAATTGCTGGACTGGGCCTATGGCGGGCCCTGTCCGGAAGTGCTGCAGGAAAAGGCGGCAGCAGCCACGCACTGATACCAACTCTCGATGAGCTTGACTCATCGAGAGTTGGTCAAGCCCGTGCGGCGCCTGAGCAATTTCAAGGCGTGATGCGTCAGCATCGAAAGCCTTGGTATGAGTCGGCTCAGCTTCCCGGAAGGCCGAGCTGGAGGGGCGTGCGGTCCTTCTCCGCTGGTGGTGGCGTTTCGCCTGCAAGGCGGAGCGTGCGCTCCAGCAGCATTTCATAGATCGGCCGCCCGTTCAGCGCATGGGCGGCGAGCGTTGCGGCAGCGCAGGTGACGAGCACCGGCAGCAGCAGCGGATAGGCGCCCGTCAGCTCCAGAACAAGGACGACAGCCACCAGCGGCGCCCGGACCGAGGCGGCAAAGAAACCGCCCATCGCGGCGATGGCAAAGGCCTGCACCGGAAGGTCCGCGCCGGGAAGCAGCAGGCTTGCCACAACGCCGAAGGCAAGGCCTGCGCAGGTGGCGATGGAGAGCATAGGCGCGAAGATGCCGCCCGGCACCCCGATGCTGTAGGACACCAGCGCCCCGGCAAAACGCAGTGCAGTCAGCAGCAGAAGCAGGCCAAGGCCCAGATGATCGGCCGTGACGAAGCTGACCAGCTGGTCACCGCCTCCCGTTGCAAGCGGAAAGGCAATCAGCAGGGCGCCGGTCAGGCCGCCCGCAGCAACAGGCGGCAGCCACCAGAGCCGTTCCGGCAGTTTCTGGATGGCGTCGAGACTGGCGAGGACGGCGCTGTTGAAGCCGGTGCCAAGCGCACCCAGCAGCGCGCCGAGCAGGATGAACAGCGGAAAGCTCAGAACGGGCAGGGCACTGGTGTCGATCTCCAGCGCCGGGCGGGTGCCCAGAAGGCCCTCCACCGTGAGGCCGCTGGCGATGCTGGCGAGGATCACCCCCATATAGGTGCGGTAGCCATAGGGGAACTGGCGGCGGGTTTCTTCCACGATGAAGAGGATGGCAGCGAGCGGGGCAGAAAAGGCGGCGGCAAGACCGGCCGCAGCGCCTGCCGCGAGCAATCCGCGCCGGTCATCTGCGGTAAAGCCCAGGCCTTGCGAAATGCCGGCGGCGGCGGCGGCCGACATGTGGATCGTCGGGCCTTCCCGCCCAAGAACGAGCCCGGAGGACAGCGCTAGCAAACCGCCGGTGAACTTTGCCGCCAGCACGCGGACCCAGCGCATGGGCCGCAGCCCCTCCATGGCGCCTTCCACTTCCTGAATGCCGCTGCCTGCAGCTTCCGGCGCGATGCGGCGCACGATCAGGGCAGCAAGGAGTGCGGCAAGGGCGGAGATGGCGGCCGTCATGAGGCCCGAGAGCAGCGGGTCCGTCACCGCCAGGCGCAGATCGCGGTACAGGCTGGAGAGGGCATCCACGCCAAGATGAAAGGCTGTGCCCGCCAGCCCGCCGGAGATGCCCGCAGCAACGGCTGCCAGCAGATAGACCGCGCCCGCATGGGGAGCGGCAGAGCGCCGGGATCTGGAGAAGGGGAACATGGCCGGGATCTTTCGCGTCAAACGGCAGCAGCCCCGTTCCCGGGGCCGCGCCGCCAGATCAGATG
>JBKBXK010000397.1:0-1684 GCA_046314095.1 Thermaurantiacus sp.
GATGCGGACTGGTCGGCGATGGAGGAAGCGGAGCTTGAGAACATCGTGCATGCGCTCGCCTGCGGCTGCCCGTTCAGCCCGGCGGAGAAACAGGCGCTGCTGGAAGCGCGCGATCTCGCCGCGCGGGCCGATGCGCTGACGACGCTGCTAGAATTCGGGGCGGCGCCGGGCGGCGCCGGCCCCGTCCAGTAAGGAACACGCCAAGATGAGCGACCCCTCTGATGAGCCTGCCGAGCCGGTGTTTGCGCCTTCGGGCGTTGACCCGCGCCTGCTCGAAATCCTGATCTGCCCGCTGACCCGCCAGCCACTGGTGTATGACCGGGCACGGAACGAACTCGTCTCCAAGAATGCGCGGCTGGCCTACCGGATCCGCGGCGGCATTCCGGTCATGCTGCCGGAAGAAGCGCGCGATCTCGATGATGAGACCGGGGTAGGGGAGACGCCAGAATGACTACGCCCGCCTGGCCAGTCCGGCTGACTTTTCGTGTGGGCGCGAGCGAGCTGTTCGCGGAGTTCGATGATGGCACGTCCGGCCGGGTGGATTACCGCACCCTCCGCCTCGAAAGTCCGTCGGCTGAAGTCCAGGGCCATGGCCAGGGGCCGAAGCCGCCACCGCCGATTGTACCGGAAGATATCCGTGTGCTGAAAGCCGAGCCTGTGGGGCGCTACGCCTTGCGGCTGTTCTTTTCTGATGGCCATTCCAGCGGGCTCTATACCTGGAATATCCTCCGGGCGCTGACGGTCAGGGATTAACGCATCAGGCTGGGCAGATGGTCCTGGTCGGCGCTGGCCTGCCGGGCGAGCGCGCGGCGCAGCGGTGCGATGCGGTTCGCCGCGGTGAGGGCGAGGCCGCGCAGGGGTTTGAGAAGCGCGTTGTCGTTGGAGAAGGTCCGGTCGAGCGCGTCCATGAACAGCGCGGTCGCCGCCGAATCGAAGCGGCGCCATTCGCGGTACCGCGCCAGCACGGTCTCGCTACCGGGATCAAGCCCGGTCTCGCGCGCCTCGCAGATGACATCGAACAGCGCGCCGGCATCCTTGAAGCCGAGGTTCAGGCCCTGACCGGCGAGCGGGTTGATCCGCCGGGCGGCATCTCCGAGCAGAGCGACGCGCGGGCCGATCATGTCGAGGCCGATCTTCATCACCAGCGGATAGGCGAGCGGCTTTCCGTCCAGCGTCATCGGCCCGGCGAATTCGGCAAAGCGCGCATTCAGCTCCGCCTCAATCGCATCCGTGGGGAGGGCGGCGAGCGTCTCCGCCGCGCCGGACTTCATGTACCAGGCGAGGTTCGCGCGGTTGTCGGGGAGGGGGAGGGTTGCGAACGGGCCTTCCGGCGTGAACAGCTGGCGGGCAATGCCGCCATGCGGCCGGGCCAGTTTTACATCCGCGGCGAAAACGGATTTGCCATAGCTGCGCCCTTCGGTGCGGATGCCGGCGGCCTCGCGCACGGCAGAATTGATCCCGTCGCAGGCGGCGATCAGGCCGCAGGCGAGGGTCGTTCCGTCTTCCAGTGTGATGACTGCGCCGGCGGGCCGGGCTTCATAACCGTCGAAACGCGCGCCGCGCAGCCAGGTCAGGCCGCTCGTTTCGCCCGCCTGCCGGTCGAGCGCGGCCTGAAGGGCGGCGGCGGGGACGAGCTGGCCGAGCGGTTCATCATCCGGTGCGTCGAGGTCTTCGCTGGTGAACG
>JBKBXK010000398.1:0-1668 GCA_046314095.1 Thermaurantiacus sp.
TACGGAGCGTGCCCCGGCGCTGTCCGACATCGTGGAACGAACCTCCGAGGTGCGTGAACTGACCACAACAAAGGTTGGCCAGATCCGGGACGTAACGGGGCGGCTGCGGATGCTGGCGCTCAATGCCATGATCGAGAGCGCCCGCGCAGGCGATCAGGGCCGCGGCTTTCTGGTGGTGGCGCAGGAAGTGCGCGAGATTTCCACCGCCGTCGAGGGCATTTCCGGTGCGCTGGCCAAGGAACTGGCGGGCGAAATCGAGGCGCTGGAAACGCTGACGCGCCAGATGGCGCTGCAGGCGCAGGGCTCGCGCCTGACGGATCTGGCGCTCAACGCCATCGAGCTGATCGACCGCAACCTCTATGAACGCACCTGTGACGTGCGCTGGTGGGCGACGGATTCGGCCGTGGCCGGCTGCGCGGAGAAGTCCACGCCGGAGGCGGTTGCCTATGCCAGCGAGCGGCTGGGCGTCATTCTCGGGGCCTATACGGTCTATACGGATCTGTGGCTGTGTGACCTCAACGGCCGGGTGATCGCCAATGGCCGCCCGGACCGCTTCAAGGTTGCCGGTGCCGATGTGTCTTCCCGCGGCTGGTTCGGCCGTGGCCGGTCCCTGCGCTCCGGTGATGACTATGTGGCCGACGAAATCTCCCGCGAGCCGCTGCTCGGCAACGGGCAGGTGGCGACGTATCTTGCCAGCGTGCGGGAGGGAGGGCGCAGCAATGGCCGTCCGATCGGCATGCTGGCTGTCCACTTCGACTGGGAGCCGCAGGCGAAGGCGATTGTCGACGGCGTGCGCCTGACACCGCAGGAGCGGGAGCGCTCGCGCGTGATGCTGGTCAGCGGCAATGGCCGTGTGCTGGCCTCATCGGATGGCAAGGGCGTGCTGAGCGAGCAGTTTCAGCTCCAGACCGGCGGCCAGGAGCACGGCTTCTATGTGGACCGGGACGGCGCCACCGTCGCCTTCCACAGGACGCCGGGCTACGAGACCTATGCGGGCCTTGGCTGGTACGGTGTCATCCGCCAGAAGCTGTGATGGACCTGCGGGCTGATCACACGACGTCGACGGTCAGCGGTGCAAAACCCTCGACGCGGGCCTCCAGCCTGTCGCCGCGCACAACCGGGCCGACGCCCGAGGGGGTGCCGGTCAGGATCACGTCGCCGGCGGCAAGCGTGAAATAGTCCGACAGGTAGGCGATCATCTCCGGGATCTTCCAGATCATCTGGTTGAGATCGCCACTCTGGCGCAGGGTGCCATTGACGGAGAGGGTGATGGCACCAGCCTGCGGATGACCGCAGACACTGGCCGGGACCACGGGACCGATGGGCGCGGAATGCTCGAAGGCCTTGGCCGTGTCCCAGGGGCGGCCCATGTCCTTGGCCACCGCCTGCAGGTCACGGCGGGTCATGTCGAGGGCCACCGCATAGCCATAGACGTGGGAAAGCGCATCGGCCACCGTGATGCCGCTGCCGCCGGACTTCAGCACCGCCGCCAGTTCCACCTCGTGATGCACATCCGCCGTCTTGCCCGGATAGGGGAAGGTGCCGGAGGCGTCGAGATTGTCCGGGTTCTTCTGGAAGAAGAACGGCGGTTCCTTGCTCGGATCGTGCCCCATCTCCACCGCATGGGCTGCATAGTTGCGGCCGATGCAATAGACCCGCCGCACCGGA
>JBKBXK010000399.1:0-1663 GCA_046314095.1 Thermaurantiacus sp.
GAGATGGGGGAGGCGCAACTGCGCCGTGCGCATGCCGTCCACCCCGTCGCCGCATTGCAGTCGGAATATTCGCTCTGGGTGCGCAATCCGGAAATCGCCGTGCTGGAGGCGTGCCGCGAACTTGGCACCGCGCTCGTCGCCTTCTCGCCGGTCGGCCGCGGCTTCCTGTCGGACCCGCCCGCCGACCCGGCCGAGTTCCAGCCCGGCGACCTGCGCCAATCGATGTTTCCGCGCTTCGCGCCGGACTTCTATCCGGCGAACCTCGCCCTTCTTGAGGAGGCGCGCCACATCGCTGAACAGGCCGGCTGCAGGGTCGCGCAACTGGCCCTCGCCTGGACCCTCGCCAAGGGCGAGCACGTCATCCCGATCCCCGGCACGACCAGTTTCTCACATCTGGAGGTAAACCACCGCGCCGCCGAGATCACCCTCTCTGCCGACATCGTCGCCCGCCTCGACGCGCATTTCGCGCCGGAGCGGTCTGCCGGCCCGCGCTACACACCCGCCGGCCAGGCGACGGTGACCACCGAAATGTTCCCCTTCGAAATGCAGGCGCATGGCGGATAAGCCCCCGGTGGCACTGGAGACGCGCGGCGAAGGCGGCGATGGCCGGCGCTATTCGCCGTCGATCGCACGCAACCGTACGCCGATCCTGAACATTCTGAAGCCCCGCCTGCCGCAGCCGGGCCGCGTTCTGGAGATTGCCTCCGGCACCGGCGAGCACGGCGCGTACTTCACAGCCGAAATGGAAGGCATCGACTGGACCTATTCCGACATCGACTCTGAAAGCCTTGTCAGCCAGCGCGCTTGGCGGGCTGTGGATGAAAGTGGCCGCCTGCATGGTCCGATGGTCATCGATGCGTCCACGGATCATTGGGGCGAGGCGGAAGTGCCGGAAGGCTGGGACGCCATCTTCAGCGCCAACATGATCCATATTGCGCCCTTCGCCGCTGCGGCCGGGCTCATCGCCGGGGCAGGGCGGCTGCTGCGGCCCAGCGGCCAGCTGATCATTTATGGTCCATTCGCCCGCCACGGCGACATGGCGCCGTCAAACGCCGCCTTCAGCGAAAGCCTCGCCGCCCGCAATCCGAGCTGGGGCGTCCGCGACCTCTACAGCCAGCTTACGCCACTCGCGCATCAGGCAGGGCTGACACTCGAAGACATCATCGAGATGCCCGCAAACAATCTTACCGTCTTCTTGCGCAAGAAAGTCGAGAAGCCGGAAGAGGACGAGGAGGACGGCGCGGCCCGCTAGGGAGGCGAGGTCAGTCCTTGCCGCCGCCGAAGCGTTCGGTCCATTCGGAGACCTGAGCGTCCTCAATCTTCTGGAACAGAACATCCGGCGGGTTGATCGCAAGGCCGCGGGGCAGGGAGTCGAGCAGGCCCGTATCCTGCCAGTCCGGCCAGGTGCGGTTCGCATCCGGAACGCCGAGGGCGTCGAGTACCTTCTTTGCTGCTTCCGGAATGATCGGCTGGGCGATGATCGCAAAGATCGCCGCGAGGTTCAGGCCCGCGCGGACGCCCACTGCGGCGCCATCCACATCATTCTTGTATTTCACCCAGGGCTCGGCCTTGGTCAGGTATTCATTGCCGGCGGCCCAGAGCGCGCGGGTCTCTGCCGCCGCCTTGCGGAACTCCATCGCTTCATAATGCGCGTCCAACGCTT
>JBKBXK010000400.1:0-1648 GCA_046314095.1 Thermaurantiacus sp.
CCAGCGGTGGCGAGATCGAGAGCCGCCTCATCGCCAAACCCGTCACTGGCACGGTGAAGATCTATCGCGGGGGCGTCGAAGCAACCTCTGGCTGGACCGTGAACACGGCGACGGGGCTCGTGACCTTCACGACCGCGCCCACGTCCGGCGTTCAGGTGACGGCGGATTTCGAGTTCGACGTGCCCGTCCGCTTCGACAGCGATCAGATGGACATCACCATCGAGACCTATCAGCTCGGCAGCTGGGGCCAGATCCCAGTGCTGGAGATCCGACCCTAACTCGCCCAGGGATCGATCAAGACAATTCCTGTCCCTTCGAAGTGACGCGTGTTGCGCGTGGCGAGCGTGGCCTTGCGCGCGGCGGCGATGCCGGCGATCTGGACGTCACGGATTTCGACCGGACGCCCGGCTTCGCGTTGCCGGGCAGCGATGCTCGCGGCCGCGTCAGCTGCGGCCTGATCGAACGCCAGAACCCGGCCGTCGAAGTCTTCGGCAAGGGCGCTGGCGAACGCTTCCTCCAGTGCCTGTCGCTTGCGCCCGTTGGCCAGGATCTCGAGGCCAAAGCGGATCTCGAAGACGGTGATCGCGGTGGTCCAGATCGATTCCGGTGGCTGTGCGTCGAGCCAGCCGACGATGACTGGATCCGCCTCGCGGCGCATCAGGGCCGAGAGGACATTGGTGTCGAGCAGGATCAAAAACTGAACTCGGCTGGGCGGGCCGGCTGACCACGCAGCTCGGGAATATCTTCATCAAGGCCGATCTGCGCAAATCGCGAGCGCAGCCTGGACCCGAGCGGCGCCAGTGGCGCGCCTTCCTCGCGGACCGCGCTGCGGAGAATGTCGCGCACCTCTTCCTCGGTGCTGCGGCCATGCCGCCGCGCGCGCCGCTGAAGCTTCGCCTTCACATCGTCATCCAGATTGCGAACCACGAGTTGAGCCATCGCGCCCTCCATCACTGATATCATGATATCGCATTCATCAGCTATTTTCAAGCCTTGACGCTCCACACACGGAGGCAAACCCATGAAGTCAACATCGACAGCGCTCGCCACCCACCTGGCGGGCCCCGTAACCACGCTCGCCACCTGCTGGCGCATCACCCGCGTGGATGGCCGGGAGTTCTTCTTCACCGACCATGACCGCGATCTCGTCTTCGACGGCGATGTCTACAAGGCGAGCTCGGGTTACTCGCGCACGGCGATCGCCAACGATGCGAGCCTCAGCGTCGACAATCTCGACGTCGAGGGCGTGTTCGATGACGAGGCCATCACCGAGGAGGAGCTGCGCGCCGGCCTGTTCGATCAGGCGGAGGTGCGCATCTTCCTCGTCAATTGGGAAGACCCTTCGATGGGCGCGCTTCGCATGCGGCGCGGCTGGTTTGGCGAGGTGGTGCTGACCGAGCAAGGCGTCTTCCGCACCGAGCTGCGCGGCATGACGCAGGCGCTCTCCCAGCGTATCGGCGAGCTCTACAGCCCGGAATGCCGCGCCGATCTCGGCGATCCGCGCTGCAAAGTGCCGATCCACCCGCCCGAGATCCAGCGTTTGACGTCCTATGCCGTCGGCGACATCGTTCGAGTCCGGACCTCCTCGGCGCTCACGACGATCGGTATTCCCTTCGCGAACCCCGGCTTCGACGCCGGTAATCTCTCC
>JBKBXK010000401.1:0-1634 GCA_046314095.1 Thermaurantiacus sp.
GAAGCTGGATTTGAGCCCGGCGAGTTCGGCATGTTTGCGCAGGATCTGCGCCGAGATCGAGTGGAAGGTACCGAGCCAGCGCAGTCCCTCGCCCGCATCGCCCAGCAGCTTCAGCGCACGTTCGCGCATCTCGCGCGCCGCCTTGTTGGTGAAAGTCACCGTCAGCGTCTGCGAAGGGTAGGCCAGGCGCGAGCCGATGATATGGGCGAGGCGCGAGGTTAGCACGCTTGTCTTACCGGTGCCCGCGCCGGCGAGCACCAGCAGCGGGCCTTCGGTGTGCAGCACGGCTTCGCGCTGCTCGGGGTTGAGGCCGCTGAGATAGCCCGCATCCGCGGCGGGGGCGGGCGGACGGGCAGCCGCCATCTGGCTGATCGACAGGCGATTCGGATTGGAACTCATCAGGAACGTATAGCAGGGATTGGGCGCTGCGTTAGTCCGCGATGGCATTTCTGCGTGTCGAGGCTTTCGCGCGGATGCCCCCTTTGCATTGAACCGAAAGGGGTCTGCCGCGTTATGAAGAAATGAATGACCCCAGGATTTCCCGCAGCCTCGAGATCGCCCTCGGGGTCATCGCTTCCATTGCGGCGGCGATCTTTATCCTGCTGCTGCTCATGACCCGGCCGGGTATCGGTACGCCGGTCACCAACTGGGCGCTGGGCGTGTGGGGGCCGGACGGCGCCTCGGTCAGCCGCGCGCATACCGGGTTTCCCGGCCTGACGAGGCTGGCCTTCCGCGATTTCGAGGCGCCGGACACGGCTGAAATTGCAGGCGGAACGGTGCGATTGAACCTGTTCGGTTTTCTGCCCGGCCTGAGCTGGATATCGCGGGCTGAGATGGAAGACGGCTATGTTGCCCTCGCCCCCGACCAGGGTGATGGCGAAGCCTTCTCTCTCCGCAAGCTGCGCCGGGTGATCGACGAAGTCTCGATCCGCGACATTGACGTGCGCTACACGCGCGGCGGCGAGACATCCTTGATCGCGATCAGCACGGCGT
The DNA here is from genome assembly GCA_046314095.1 of Thermaurantiacus sp. Taxonomy (GTDB): domain Bacteria; phylum Pseudomonadota; class Alphaproteobacteria; order Sphingomonadales; family Sphingomonadaceae; genus Thermaurantiacus. Next base: position 994 of record JBKBXK010000401.1, read on the forward strand.
CCGGCTCCCTACGCTCCGGCGCGCTCGTGATCGACGCGACCGGCGGCGACTCGACCCTGCACTTTGACGGCAACGCCCAGAGCTCCAGCCTGTCGACTCTCGCCGGTCGCCTGAAGCTCACCGGTGACAATTTTGCGGACTTCGCCCGCCTCGCCGGCTTCGCCTCCCCCGATACCCCGCCCTATGACGCCGTGGCGGATATCAGCATCGGCGGCGCGGTCTGGACCTTCGACTTCCAGCCCGAAACCATGATCGGCGACAGCGACATCGCCGGCCCGCTGACGATCGAGTTTGGCGGCGAAACGCCCATCATCGACGCCCGCCTGCGCTCGGCCAATCTCGACTTTGACGATCTCCGCATTGTGTTTGGTGTGCCTCTCGGCGTCGGGTCGAATGAGACCGCCGGCGAAGAGCAGGTGCGCGCGCGCCGCGAACTGGATGCCAGCGGACGGCTTATCCCGAACGCCGTCATCGACTTCGCGCGGCTTGACGCCGTGGACGGCACCGTGACGCTTGAGGCTGATCAGGTCAGCGACGCTATCTTCGACATTCGCGGGCTGAAGCTGGAGTTCGAGATCACGGGCCGCGTCGTGCGCGCGCCGTTGCTTGAGGTCCGGTTCGCGGAAGGCGTGCTCTCTTCC
>JBKBXK010000402.1:0-1627 GCA_046314095.1 Thermaurantiacus sp.
CCAGATCCACGCAAGCCCCGATGACGCTGCCCCCGTGCGGGCCGCAGGCGGGCGCAATGCGGCGCTTCTGGCGGACATGCTGGAAGGCTTCATCGCCATCGCCACCAGCCGGGGACGGCCCGCCATGGCGCTCTACGATCCGGCAGCCGCAGCCATCTTTGTCCGGCCGGAACTGGCCACCTTCACCCCGGCGCATATCGCCATGGAAACGGCCGGCCAGCACACGCGCGGGCGCACCGTGGTGGAAACCCGCGCCACCCACGCCCGCTTCAACGCCGCCTATGCCTCGGCCTGCGATGTGGACGCCGTGCGCGGCATGATCCTCACCGCCCTGACGCGGGAGGCGGCCCGCCCATGACCGCAGACCAGACACGCGAGCCGTTCGATCTCGCCAATCCTGCCCTTCGCCTGCGCGCCGTTGCTGCCGCCAGAGGTGATGCCCCGTTTGACCGCCTGATCATAAACGCCACCCTCATCGACATGGTGACCGGCGAGCGGCGCGCCGCAGATGTGGGGCTGACGGGCCCGCTGATTGCCTCCGTCCACGCCCCCGGCAGCCGCAGCGATGCAACGGACATCATCGACGCGCAGGGCGGCTATCTCTCCCCCGGCCTCATCGACACGCATATGCATGTCGAAAGCTCCATGGTGACCCCCGCCGCCTATGCGGCAGCCGTGGTGCCCCGTGGTGTCACCACCGCCGTGTGGGACCCGCATGAATTCGGCAATGTGCACGGGCTTGCGGGCGTCGATGCCGCGCTTGCCGCCAGCGCCGGTTTGCCGTTGCGCTTTGCCGTGCTCGCCCCCTCCTGCGTGCCTTCCGCGCCGGGGCTGGAGCTGGCTGGGGCTGATTTCGGGCCGGAAGAAGTCGCAGCCCTGCTCGCCCGCCCCGGCATTGCCGGTATCGCGGAAGTGATGAACATGCGCGGCGTCATCGCGGGCGAGCCGCACATGAGCGGTATCGTGCAGGCCGGGCTTGCCGCCGGAAAACTGGTCTGCGGCCATGCACGGGGACTAACCGGCCCGGACCTTGCCGCCTTCATGGCCGCCGGTGTCACTTCCGATCATGAGCTGACCTCCGCCGCTGACCTGATGGAGAAGCTGCGCGCCGGGCTTTCCATCGAGCTGCGCGGCTCCCACGACCATCTGCTGCCGGAATTCGTTGAGGCCCTGAACACGCTCGGCCACCTGCCGCAGACCGTGACGCTCTGCACCGATGATGTATTTCCGGACGACCTTGCGAAGGCTGGCGGCCTTGATGACGTGGTGCGGCGGCTGGTGCGTTATGGCCTCAAGCCCGAATGGGCCTTGCAGGCGGCAACGCTCAACGGCGCAAGGCGGCTCGGCCGCGAGGATCTGGGCCTCATCGCTGCCGGGCGGCGGGCTGATCTCGTCATCTTCGCGGACCTTGAGACCTTTGCCGCCCGGCAGGTGATCGTCAGCGGTGAAGTGGTGGCACGGGACGGACAGATGCTGGCAGAGCCGCGCTCTGAGCCCCTCTCCAGCTCCCTCTCCGGCCTGCGCGGATCGATGAAAATTAGCCAGCTAAACTCAGATGATTTCCGGGTTCCCGCAACAGGCTCCCGCGTCAAACTCGCCACCATCGACCGGCCCCGCTTCACCCGCT
>JBKBXK010000403.1:0-1599 GCA_046314095.1 Thermaurantiacus sp.
CAGACCGGCGCCTTCTTCGGCGAAGCTGGCTTTGCAGATTTCCAGCGCGGCCTGAACGATGAACTGGTCTCCGGACCGGAAGCTGGCTGGGCCTTTGCGCCGGAGACCTGGGGACGAGGCATCGCGAGCGAAGCGGTCCACGCCATCCACCAATGGCTGGACACATCAAAGCCACAACCGAGCTGCTGCATCATCGAGCCTGACAATGCAGCATCCGTCCGCGTCGCGGAGAAGGCTGGATACAAATTTATTGGAACGACGTTCCTGGCCGGCGCTGAAGTTGGCGCCTATTCGCGCGGCGCCTGAGCCAGTTCGCCCCGGCCCTCATCATTGGCACCTAGCGGTTTCCATGCCCTGAGCAATTCAATGAAAGCCTGATCCGGCAGGCCTGGACTGTAGAGGAAGCCCTGCGCCATCGTGCAGCCGCGCCGGCGCAGGAAGTCGGCCTGCCGTGTCGTCTCGACGCCCTCGGCCACCGTCTTCAGTCCCAGCGTTTCGGCCATGGCCAGGATCATCTCGACGATCGCGGGCGCCTGCCGGTCTGTCTCGAGCGCGGAGACGAACTGCCGATCAATCTTGAAGACATCAAATGGCAGCTGGGTGAGCATGGCCAGATTGGAGTGGCCCGTGCCGAAATCATCAATCGCGAGCTTTGTGCCCATCGCGCGGAGCGGCGAGATGAACTCGGCGACGCGTGCCGGATCCGACACCGCCATGCTTTCGGTGATTTCGAGCTCCAGGCGGCGCGGGTGGAGCCCGCTGCGCTTCAGCGCGCTCATGACAATCTCTGTCAGGTCGCTACGCTGAAACTGGCTGGGCGAGACGTTCACGGCCACCGTGACGTCATGGCCTTCCATCTCCCAGCTGCGGGCAGCCTGACAGGCGGCCTCGAGGATCTGCCGGCCGATCTCGTCGATCAGCCCGGCTTCCTCTGCAACGGGAATGAAGGCGGCCGGCGAAATCAGCTTGCCATTCGACCGGCGCCAGCGCGCCAGGGCCTCGGCGCCGACGATGCGGCCTGTTGCAAAATCGATCTTCGGCTGGAAAACGGCCTTGAACTCGCGGTTCTCGACCGCATCACGCAGCTCCGCCTCAAACCGGTAGCGCCCCTGCACGATCCGGGTGAGTCGCGGGGTGAAGAAGCGGAACCCGGACTGCGATTCGTTGCGCACCAGCCGCAGCGCCAGTTTCGCATTCTGCATCAGCTTGGCCGGAGAATCGGCGTCTTCCGGCGCCATGACGATCCCGCCGGACAGCGACATCGTCACATTGCGTCCGTGAACCGTGAACGGCTCGGCAAACGCATTCCGGATGGCCCGCGCCACGGCGATGACGTGTTCGCGGCTGGCTGCATCCGGCATGTAGAGAATGAACTGATCGGCTGAGAGGGCCGCCAGCATCGATCCCCGAAGCGCAGCGGCGGAGGGGTCCGGCACATCGCTCAGCGCGCGTGTGATGCGCTGCGCGGCCGAATGGATCATCGTTTCGCCATGCCCGCTGCCCACCTGCTCCACGAGATGCGCGAAGCGATCGATATCGAGCAGGATGAACGCGGCCGGGCGCTCGAAACTGGCCAGGGGAAGCGTGTCAGCGATTCGT
>JBKBXK010000404.1:0-1570 GCA_046314095.1 Thermaurantiacus sp.
ATGTGATGCCGGGCTATGCGGGCCTGGAGGCCCTGCTCGCGCGGCTGGGGCCGCACAAGATTGGCAAGAGCTGCCTCTATCTGGGCGCGCTGGACAAGATCGATCTGGATGTGCTGGCGGAGATTGTCCGCGCGGGGATGGATCATATCCGCAAGACGCATGAGACCTGGGACGCCTGATCGGCGCATCCTCGCGGGGCGGGATTGACAGGCGCCGAAAATGACAACTAAGGTTGTCGTTATGGATCTGTCCCGTGGTGCTGACCTTCCGGATGATTTGCGCGCGGTGCTGCGCTTCGGGGATACCGTGTCTGAGGCGCATTTCCGGCTGGTGGGTATTGTCGGGGCGCTGCACGGCGACCGGCACCTCGCCAATGTCAGCCGGGGCGTGCTGCGCTATGTGATGAGCACCGGGCCGAGGACCGTGCCGGAGATTGCCGCCTGGCGGGCGACGAGCCGGCAGTTCATCCAGCGGATTGTCGATACGCTGGCGGCGGACGGTCTCGTTTCATTGGAAGACAATCCCCAGCACAAGCGCTCGCGGCGCGTCACGGTGACGGCGCAGGGGCGCGCGCGGGTTGAGGCAATGATCGCGAAGGAAGCGCGCCTGTTGCGAGAGGGTCTCCTGCGCAGCGGCGCGAGCCTCGCCGAAGTGCAGGCGGCGACCGAGCTGATCCAGCGCTTCATCGGCGTGATTGATACGTTGACAGATGATCTCAACTCCGGAGCCGCTTCATGATTTATCGTCTTGTTCGCCTGACCGGGGCGGGGCTGCTGCTGGCCGGTCTGCTGGCTATGGGCCTGTCGGTTTCGTCCTGCGTCAGTATGTCGGCGCGGCTGAATTCGCTGGAGGCGACGGCGCCGCCGGCGGCGTACCGGATCGAGCGGGATGCGTACGGCGTGCCGACGATCTATGGCGCGACGGATGCAGCCACCGCCTTTGGGCTCGCCTATGCGCATTCGGAGGATGATTTTGGGACCATCCAGCGGCAGGTTCTGGCAGTACGCGGTGAGCTTGGCGCGGTGGACGGGCGGAGCGGCGCGGAGGCGGATTATTTCGGCAAGCTGATTGATGTGCAGGGGCAACTCGCTGCGGGCATGGGGAATGTTTCGCCGGAAGCGCGGGCGATGGCGAAGGCGTATGCGGACGGGCTGAACCTCTATGCGGCGCGGCATCCGAAAGAAGTGCTCCGTCCCCAGATATTTCCGTTGACGGGCGAGGATGTGATTGGCGGCTTCGCGCTGGTCTCGCCGCTATTCTTCGGGGTGGATGATACGGTCTCACGGCTGTTCAGCGGGCGAGACCTGCCGCCGGATGGCGGGTCGGAGGAGAAGGGCTCCAACGCCTTTGCCTTTGCGCCGCACCGGACGGCGGATGGGTCCACCATCCTTGTTTCCAACTCCCACCAGCCCTGGCAGGGCGCGGCGGCGTGGTATGAGGCGCGGGTGGCGAGCGGCGAGGGCTGGTCGATGCAGGGGGCGCTGTTTCCCGGCAGCCCGGTGATCCTGATGGGGCATAATGAACATCTCGGCTGGACCAATACGGTGAACCGCGCGGACCTGACCGATGT
>JBKBXK010000405.1:0-1553 GCA_046314095.1 Thermaurantiacus sp.
AATAGAGCGCGGCCGTCCGATCCGTCGACGCGCTGATATCATCGCCCAGCGCCGCCGCGACGGCCTTTTCATAGCCCTCGCGCGTGCGAATGCGCTCCACCACAGGCGGCGCACTCGTCCCGGCATCATGGCGGTGCAGAAGTTTCTCGAGCCCGGAAATCTCCGCTTCCAGCGCCTTCACAGCATGGCTCGCCGCATCGTGCGGGCCTTCAGCTTCAGTCTCGTCTGTGCGCAGGCGCACGAGTTCGGTTTCCGCTTGGTCGACCGCGCGTTCGGCGTCATGCAGCGCCGCTTCGGCCTCCGCCTCAGCATTACGAGCCTGGCGCACGCGAAGCACATGGATCGCCGCATCTTCGAGACCGGTCATTTCCGCCTGCAGGCGTTCGATTTCGGTGGTGAGCTGCGCCTGCCGCTGGCGTTGCCGGCTCGCCGCCTCCTCAGCTGCGCGCCGGCGGGCCTTGATATCCGCAAGCTTTGCCTGCGCCTCATCCGACTGCGCTTCTGCCGCCGCGAGTTGGCTGCGCGCGTCTTTGAGCGCCGCTTCCGCCGCTATCTGAGCCGCCTTCGCCCCTTCGGCATCATCGGCGGGCAGGGCAGCGCGCGCCGCGCGCGCCGCAGCCAGTTCCGCCTCAGCCTCGGACCGCACAGCGGCGTCGCGCTCAAAGTCTTCCGTCAGCCGCGCCGCTTCCGCTTCGAGGCGCGCCTGCTGGTCGGCGGCGATCCGGCGTTCGGTGTCGAGTTTTGCCAGCGTAATCCGTGTCTGGCCGAGCCGGGCGGCGGCTTCCATCTCCGCATCGCGCAAGGGCCCGATGCCGTCGCCGGCCTCGATCCGCTCGCGTTCGCGCAAAGCATCCTCGCGGGTGAGTTCCTCGACCTGCCGCTTGGAGATGGCCAGCTGCTCGCGCGCGATCTCTGCCGCCTGGCGCGATTCGGCCCAGCGCAGATGCGCAATCAGGGCTTCGAGCCCCTGGATTTCTTCCGACAGCCGCCGGTAGCGCCGCGCCTTGCCCGCCTGACGTTTCAGGCTGGTGAGCTGGCGTTCGATCTCGGCGGACACCTCCGACAGGCGCAGCAGGTTGGCCTCGGCGCCGTCGAGCTTGAGCTCCGCCTCATGCCGGCGCGTGTTCAGCCCCGCAATCCCGGCAGCTTCCTCGAGGATGCGGCGGCGGTTCTGCGGCTTGGAGCCGATCAGTTCGGAAATCTGGCCCTGCCGCACAAGGGCAGGGGAGTTGGCGCCCGTCGAAGCGTCGGCAAACAGCAGCTGGATATCCTTGCCGCGCACGGTCCGGCCATTGATCCGGTAGGCCGAACCCGCGCCGCGCTTCAGCTTGCGCTCGATCTCCAGAATGTCGGCGCCGTTGAATTCCGGCGGCGCGGTGCGCTTGGAATTGTCCAGCACCAGCGTGACTTCCGCCGTCTCACGTGCCGGACGGCTCTGCGAGCCGGAGAAGATCAGATCATCCATCTCCCCGCCGCGCATCGCCTTGGCGGAGTTGGCGCCCATGGCCCAACGAAGCGCTTCCAGCAGATTCGACTTGCCGCAGCCATTCGGC
>JBKBXK010000406.1:0-1552 GCA_046314095.1 Thermaurantiacus sp.
TGCCGCTTCCGGGTCCCGGTCGATACCGATCAGTCGCGCACCCTGGGCCAGCACCGCGCGGGCATAGCCCCCGCCGCCGAGCGTGCCATCCACATAAAGCCCGCCTTCACGCGGCCGGATGGCCAGCATCACTTCATCGAGCAGGACCGGAACGTGCGCCATCAGCTGCCCTCCGGACGGTGGGCGGGGCGGCGCAGCGCACCCTTGTTCTCACGGGCGTGGGCCAGGTCCCGGGCATGACGCTCGGCATGGGCCTCGGGCGACCAGACTTCAAAGCGGCGCCCCATACCGACGAAGGTAGCCTTCGCGTCGAGGCCGGCGTGTTCGATGAATTCTCGTGGCAGGGAGATACGGCCGGTCTGGTCGAAGGTCAGTGGACGCGCGCCACCGAAGATCACCCGTTCGAAAGCGGTGCGGGCATCGTCGTACGGGTCCATGGCATCGATAGCGGCAGCCATCTCGGCCATCAGCCCTTCGCCGCCCCCTTCCAGGAACGGTCCGTTAAACGAGCACCAGACATAGATACCGCCGAAGCGCTCGGCCGACACCACGGCACGGAAATCGGCCGGGACGGAGACCCGTCCCTTGGCATCTATCCCGTTGGTGGTGGTGGAGAAAAACATCTCCTGCGGCGCTCCCCGGCATCCCACACAACGAAACAGCCCCCGGTGTGGTTAATTATGGGATACCATGGGAAATGATGGGAAACAATGCCGAAGCCAGTCTCCAGCGTTGTTTTTACAGGCCCGCGCAAGTAAATGCGCAGTATGTTGCAACGCAACAATGTAGAACAGATAAAGAACAACAGGTTAACGCTCCGCGCGGCGTTAAAAATTCCTCAGGGAAATGAAGGGTCAGGCGGCCTGTAAGCCGGGTTCTGTGCCATTCTTTCCGGTATGGAAAGAAGCGACAGCCATTCCTCTGGGATGGCGCTTGCGCGCCACCTCGTGCGACCTACCCGGACGGAATGCGGAGGCGCACCTGTCCGCGCGAAGCGGACGCCCGTCCCTATTCGGTCTTGCTCCGGGTGGGGCTTGCCGTGCCCCCTTCCTTGCGGTCGGGGCGGTGGGCTCTTACCCCACCGTTTCACCCTTACCGGGCACAAGGCCCGGCGGTCTGTTTTCTGCGGCGCTGTCCCTGAACCGGGGCTTGAACCCCGGCCCGCCGGGATTTCCCCGGCACCCTGCCTCCATGGAGCCCGGACTTTCCTCTCCCGCCCGCCTTTCGGCACTGGACGGAAGCGGCTGCCCGGCCGCCTGACGGGTGTTAAGTCGGCCTTTGCCGGGAAAAGGTCAAGCGGTGGCCGCCACCACCTCGATCAGCCCCATCGTCTCCGCGTCCAATACGCCATCATGGCGTGACGGCCGGTAGCGGCGCTGGAACTCGGTGAGGAGCACGCCCAAAGCAAGGTCCGGATTATAGCCGATGGTGGCGAGCAGCGTGGCCGCGCGCGTGTCGTCTGGCGTGGCACGCTTTGCCCCGTCCGGCCACAGGCCTACGCCTTCGCGCGCCAGCCGCTCCCACGGGAACTTCTCGCCCGGATCGATCTTGC
>JBKBXK010000407.1:0-1517 GCA_046314095.1 Thermaurantiacus sp.
CCTTTCCGACCACGGACGGCCGCTGGCGCTTTGACGTCAACCTCGACCAGGTCGATCCGGATTTCATCGACGCCCTGATCCGGGTCGAGGACAAACGCTTCTGGCGCCACAACGGCACGGACTGGACCGGCCTCGCCCGCGCCGCCTTTGACAGCGCCCGCGCAGGCCGCATCGTCTCCGGCGGCTCGACCCTGACGATGCAGTCCGCCCGGATGCTTGAGCCGCGCCCGCGCAATGCCGGCTCCAAGCTGATCGAGATCTGGCGCGCCAACCAGCTCGAACGCCGCCTGTCGAAGCGCGAGATTCTCGAGCTCTACCTCTCCCTCACCCCCTATGGCGGCAATCTTGAAGGCGTGCGCGCCGCCAGCTGGAGCTATTTCGGCCGCGAGGCAGACCGTCTCTCCACGGACGAGATCGCGCTCCTCATCGCGCTGCCCCAGTCGCCCGAGGCCCGCCGCCCGGACCGCCGCCCTGAAGCCGCTGCCCGCGCCCGCAACTGGGTCGCCGAAAAACTCGTCCGCTACGGCGTGTTCGAGGCGGGTGCCGCGCACGAAGTGGCCTCCGTCACCGTCCCATCCCGGCGGCTCGATTTTCCCGCCCGCGCCTGGCATGCCGCCGACGCCGTCCGCCAGAACGGCCCGCCAGGCGATGCTCGCTCCACCCTCGATGCCGCCTTGCAGGCCGAGCTCGAGCGCATCGCGCTCACCCGCGCCGTGGCGGAAGGCCCGGACGTTCAGGTCTCCGCCCTTGTGGTCCATATCCCGACCCGCGCTGTGCGCGCGCTCGCCGGCTCCGCCACACGTGATCGCCCTGGCGGCTGGATCGACCTCACAAACCGGCCCCGTTCCCCCGGCTCAACCCTCAAGCCCTTCATCTATGCCCTCGCATTTGATGATGGCTCGGCCGCCGCTGACACCCGCATCGCAGACCTCCCGCGCCGCTTCGCCGGCTACCAGCCGGAAAATTTCGACCGGATGTTCCGCGGCGATGTCCGCGTCTCGGACGCGCTGCAGCATTCGCTCAACGTGCCCGCTGTGCTGATGCTCGACCGCGTCGGGCCGGACCGTTTCTCCGCCCTGCTGGCCAGCGCCGGCGCCCGCCCGCGCGTCTCCGGCGCAAGCGGGCAGGCCGCCGGCCTCGCCATCGCCCTCGGCGGCGCCGGGCTCACCGCCCGCGAACTCGCCATCCTCTATGCCGCGCTCGGCGATGGCGGCATGGCGAAGCCGCTGGTCTGGCGCGCCGAAGACGAAGTCGCCAGCCGCCATGATGTTGGCCAGCGCCTGATGGGCGAAGCCAGCGCCGCCGAAATCCTCCGTATCCTGCAGGGCTCGCCCAGCCCCGAAGGCCGCATGCCCGGTCAGCTCACCCGCGACGCCCCCCAGATCGCCTTCAAGACCGGCACCTCCTATGGCTTCCGCGATGCCTGGGCGGCGGCCGTCTCCGGCGAGCATGCCATTATCGTCTGGGTCGGCCGGGCCGACGGCGCCCCGCGCACCGGCGTTACCGGCCGCGACATG
>JBKBXK010000408.1:0-1486 GCA_046314095.1 Thermaurantiacus sp.
GGTTGGCGGCGCGGGGTGAGGATCGCGGCGATCATCGCGGCGAGCCGTTCGATGAAGGCCGCGGATGGCCGCCCTGCCCCGCCTATCAGCCTGATCAGCGCGCTGGACGCGCATGAGAACCGCGAGGCGGGCGACTTAGTGCTGATCGATGTGCGCAGCGCGGCGGAGCGCGCGGCGACCGGCATGCCGGAGGGCGCCTTGACGGCCCATTTCCGGGACCGCGATTTCCTCCCGCAGGTGATGCGTCTGGTGGGGGATTTTGATACGCCGACCGCCTTCATAAGCCGCACCGGGCAACGCTCCATGCAGGCGGCGATGCAGGCGCGCGCCGCCGGCTTCACCCACCTGTTCAGCGTGACCGGCGGGCATGAGGGCAATGGCGGCTGGCTGGCGCGCGGGCTGCCGGTGGTGCCGGGCTAGCGCGGCAGATGGGCCGGTCACTGCACGGCTGTTGCTGCGCAGGGCACGAAGCTTCGAGGATCAAACGGCTGGCGCGGCATGCCCTGCATGGCATATTCCAGAGGATAGACGACGTTCCGTCTGAGAAATGGCTTGCCGTCGAACTGAGCAGGGCGGAACCGGGCAGAGACCATCGCCTTTGATGCGCTTTTGCAGAAGGCAGGATGCGAGCAGGAGGGGCGGACACGCCTGGGATGGCCGTCCTCGCCGACATCGAAGCGCACGTCGCAGGCTCCCGAAAGCCCACGCTCCGCCGCGTAGAGCGGATAAACCGGCTGGGGCGGCACAAGAGGCTGGGTGTCAGAAACTTGAGCCTCCTCGCCCAGACCCTCCGTGAACGTCCCGCTCGCAACCATGTCGGGATCTATACAATCGCTCAGCGGGAGGGCGCTCACATCGGCCTCATCATGCCCTTCGATAAGAAAACTGAGTGGATAGATGATGTTGTTGCGCGTGACCCGCTGACCGCCGCGCTCAGCCGGACTGAACCGCACCTCTTCGATGGCGCGGGCTGCATTCCCGCAGAAGGTGGGCCGCGAGCAGGAGGGTTGAATCGCGGTCGGCAGCCCTTGCGGCGTGACGGAAAAGCGCACTTCGCAATAGCCGGAAAAACCTAGGAATCCTGCCAGCGCGGGATAGGCCGGCTGAGGAATGCTCAACGGGCTGGCATCGACATCGAAAGGAACATGATCAGCCGGACCTGGCTCATCGGCCGAAGCAGCAACTGCCGCCAACGAAATCACTGCGGCCGCCAGAAACGCCTTGATCCGCAAGCTGACCTCCCCGCAATCCCTGCGCGAAATCTGCGCGCGCAAGCCTGGTTAGTCAACCGCTTCAGCGCACCCACGCACCTGGCGCATTCGTGCGGTAGCCGAGGGCTTCATAGGCGGCGTCGATGAGGGCCTGGCCGCGCGCGTTGACCAGGAGGCCGGGGCCCATCTGGTTCATCGTATAGCTGAAGGCGAGGCCGCATTCGGGATCGGCAAAACCAATGGAGCCGCCGGCGCCGACATGGCCGAACGCCCTG
>JBKBXK010000409.1:0-1168 GCA_046314095.1 Thermaurantiacus sp.
GAGCAGGTGGCTGCCCTCATCGCCTTCTTCCGCGCGCGACGCGGACGCGCCTACGGCTTCCGCTTCAAGGACTGGACCGACTACCAGGCGTTGGCCCAGCTGATCGGGCAAGGAGACGGCGCGACCAAGACCTTCCAGCTCGTGAAGACCTACGCCAGCGGCGGCGAGGTCGAGACCCGGATCATCACCAAGCCCGTTCCCGGAACGGTGAAGATCTACCGCGACGGCGTCGAGGCGGTGTCGGGCTGGAGCGTCGACACGGCGACCGGGCTCGTCACATTCACCGTCGCCCCCGCATCCGGCGTGCAGGTGACGGCGGACTTCGAGTTCGACGTGCCCGTCCGCTTCGACAGCGATCAGATGGACCTCACCATCGAAACCTATCAGCTCGGCAGTTGGGGCCAGATCCCGGTGCTGGAGATCAGACCATGAAATCGACCTCGGCAGCCCTCGCGGCGCACCTCGCCGGACCGGTGACGACGCTCGCCACTTGCTGGCGTATTTCGCGTATCGACGGCAAGGAGTTCTTCTTCACCGACCACGACCGGGATCTGCCGTTCGAGGGCAAGGTCTACAAGGCGAGTTCCGGCTATTCGCGCACGGCCATCGCCAATGATGCGAGCCTGAGCGTCGACAATCTCGACGTCGAGGGCGTCTTCGACAGCGCCTCGATCACCGAGGAGGAACTGCGCGCGGGTCTCTTCGATCAGGCCGAGGTGCGGATCTTCCTGGTCAACTGGGCGGACCCCGGCATGGGCGCGCTTCGGATGCGCCGCGGCTGGTTCGGCGAGGTCGTGCTGACCGAGCAGGGCATTTTCCGGACCGAACTGCGCGGCATGACCCAAGCGCTGCAGCAACGCATTGGCGAACTCTACAGCCCCGAATGCCGCGCCGATCTCGGAGACCACCGCTGCAAGGTGCCGGTCAATCCGCCAGAAATCGCCCGCTCGACTGCGTACCTCGTCGGTGACGTCGTGCGCGTGCGCACGAGCGGCACGCCAGTCAGCTTCGCGCTGCCGGTCGTCAACGGCAGCTTCGAGGTGGATGGCGCCAGCGATGGCTCCAGCTTCACGCCCACTGGATGGACGAAGGTGTCCGGCGACTGGGATGTGCACGACGCTGGCAATGGCAGCCTGACGCCTGCGATTGGCAGCTTCTACCTGGAAGG
>JBKBXK010000410.1:0-323 GCA_046314095.1 Thermaurantiacus sp.
CGCCCGATTGGCTTGATCCGATCCGGTAACGGCACGGCGCAATAAAACGCCAAACCGATACCCAGAACGCATCACTGCCCAACGTGTACACCTTGGAACAGGCGCAAAACACGCGCCCGATGTCTCCGGCCCTTTCCAGGTCTGGTGGTCATAGCGCGAGCAAAACACCCGATCCCATCCCGAACTCGGAAGTTAAGTGCCGCCGCGCCAATGGTACTGTGTCTCAAGGCACGGGAGAGTAGGACGCCGCCAGACCTGAAAAGGACCGGAAACCCCTCAGCGATCAATACCAATAACCGCGGGGTGGAGCAGCCCGGTAGCTC
>JBKBXK010000410.1:333-1072 GCA_046314095.1 Thermaurantiacus sp.
ACAGTGTCCAAATCCTGTCCCCGCAACCAAAATTTCCGACAAGATAACAATTACTTAGGCCGCCCTCCGGGCGGCTTTTGCGTGTCGCGTCGTGTTGCAAGGCCGTCACGACCGCTCCCCAAAGATTCCAAAGGTTTACGATAATCTCCGATTCCTCCGTGCAACACGGATGCGACACGGGATGGAGCCGATGTTCCGCGGGCGTTCTTAACATGGATGCTAGCTATCTTATGGAAAAGGCTTGGCGGGAACTCCTACGTCCTCTGGATGGGCATGGTCCCAAACAAGAAGTTCGACCCCAGGAAACTTGCGCGGCAGATGCCGCGGATCGAACGGCAGGCCATCTTGCACGGACTCGCCAGCCGGGACTCCCAGGCACCCGCCCTGCTTTGCGTAGAAGTAGCAGAGTTTGAGATACCTGCGTAGGACGCCCAACGTGGGGAAGGTCTGGCTCTGTCGATGCCAGTACATCAGATCCTTGTTGCCGCGACTTGTGTTGCAATGTGGGCAAGAGCGAACCTGATTGAGCGCGACATACTCGCCCAAGAGCCTGCTCTGTGGAATGAGGTGATCCCATTGGAATTTCGGCGTACCGGTGCCGCAGTGGGCGCAGACTTTGATTCCATCCTGTGCAAGAGCATCGTCGCGATCAAGCGTCGAGATGTTTCGCTTCTGCTGCTGATACTTCGTCATCTCTATGTTTGCCCATTTGGTTCTGCCCCCAGTAAGACGATCCGGC
>JBKBXK010000411.1:0-1051 GCA_046314095.1 Thermaurantiacus sp.
TCCGCTTTCAAACAGCCGCTGCTGCCGGTCAAAGGCCTGCTGCGCCTGCGTGCGTTCGGCCATGGCGGAATTGAGCGAGGCAACCGCCACGTCCAGATCCGCCTGCTGCTCGCTCGGATCGATCCGCGCCAGCACCTGACCGGCGGTGACGCGGCCGCCCACATCCACTAGCCGCTCGATGATCCGGCCCGTCACCTGAAAGGAGAGGTTCGACTGCACCCGGGCGCGGATTTCCCCCGTCGCCGTCACCGTGTCCGGCACGGAGACCTCGCGCACCTTCGTCACCTGAACCAGCCGCTCAGGCTTCTGCTGCGGCTCATCCTGCGGCCCGCAGGCCGCCAGAAAGGCGGCAGCGAGCATCCAGGGAATATGTGTGGCTATCCGTCGCATGATTGCCCCTTTCGCAGAAAGATGCGGCAAATTATTATTGACTGATTCGAAGGTCAATGGAAAAACAGCAATCAGGTAAATGCCACTTTTCGATGAGCTTGCCTCACCGGGCAGTGGTCAAGCCCGCGCGGCGGTTGAGCCTCTTCAAGGCGTGATGCGTCAGCATCGAAAGTCTTGATAGAAATGATGCGCCAGAACAAAAAACGGACCTGGAAGAATGACACCAAAGGCCAAGCTCACCCGTGCCGAACGCAAGGCCCTGCGCCCCGCCCAGATTCTGGATGCGGCCTTTGAGGAATTTGTGACACACGGCTTCACCGCCGCACGCGTGGAAGACATCGCCGGGCGCATCGGCGTGACCAAAGGCACGGTCTATGTCTATTTTCCCACCAAGGACGAGCTGTTCACCGCCATGCTCAATCACATTGCGGTGCCGCTGGAAGATCTGGTGGCAGAAACCCGCAGCCTCACCGGCACCTGCACGGAGCGGCTGCAGCGGCTAATCCTGCTCAGCTATGAAAAGGTGGTGGAGGACCGGCGCATGCGCGAGTTGATGCGCTTCGTCGTTTCGGAGAGCAGCCGTTTTCCGCAGGTCATCGACCTGCACCACACCCAGTTCGTCGAGCCGCTGATGGACCAGATCCAGAGCCTTCTCGACGAA
>JBKBXK010000412.1:0-631 GCA_046314095.1 Thermaurantiacus sp.
CGACATTGGGCAGGTTGCCCACGTTGCCCGCGAGCGCGACGTAGACCTGGTTCTCGACCGCCCGGGCCTGGCAGCAATAGCGCACGCGCAAGTAGGATTTGCGCTCGTCCGTGCAGAAGGGGACGAAGAGGATCTGCGCGCCCTGGTCGACGAGATGGCGGGCGAGCTCGGGGAATTCCGCGTCGTAGCAGATCATCACCCCGATCGGCCCGCAATCGGTCATGATCGTATCGGCGTGGTCGACGCCCACGATCGACCACCAATAGCGCTCGTTCGGCGTCGGGTGGATCTTGGCGCGGGCATGGATCGAGCCGTCGCGCAGGCAGACATAGCAGACGTTGACGATGTCGCCGTCCCCGTCGCGCGTCGGATGCGAGCCGCCGATGATGTTGATGTTGTAATGCACGGCGAGCCGCGAGAGCAGCTCCTTCAACGGCTCGGTATACTTGCCGAGCGTGGCGATCGCCTTCTCGGGCGAGAGCGACTTGTTCTCGATCGACAGGAGCTGCAGCGTGAACAGCTCCGGGAAGACGACGAAGTCCGATTTGTAATCGGCCACCGCATCGACGAAGTATTCGACATGGTCGGCGAATTCCTGGAAGGAATCGACCTTGCGCTGCTGGTACTGGAT
>JBKBXK010000412.1:641-948 GCA_046314095.1 Thermaurantiacus sp.
GGGCTCGAAGCCGTTGCGCATCTGGAATCCGATGACGGGATCGCGCAGGCCCTGCTCCTTGACCTGTTCCAGGTAATCGTGCGGATCGGCAACGAGCCCGCGCCGGCGCGCCTTGGCGTAGCCCGGCATGCGCCCGCCGAAGACGATGCCCTTGAGGCGCCATTCCAGGCACAGCCGCTTGCGGGCATTGTAGAGGCGCTGGCCGATGCGCAGGCCGCGATGGCGCGGATCGACCATCACCTCCATGCCGTAGAGCATGTCCCCGTCCTCGTCGTGGCGCGAGGCGAAGCCGTTGCCGGTGATCGTG
>JBKBXK010000413.1:0-246 GCA_046314095.1 Thermaurantiacus sp.
AGAGGCCTACAAGGGCGCGCTGGTGGCCTATGACGGCGCGCTGGCCGATGCGCAGCGCAAGTCGCGCTACCTTGCCGCGCATATCCGCCCGACGCGGGCCGAGCGCTCGGCCTATCCCGAGCGGGGGCTTCTGTTCGGGCTGGCGGCGTTCTTCCTCCTCTGCCTGTGGTCGGTCGGGGCGCTGGTCTATTATTCGCTGCGCGACCGGCGCTGATGCGGCACCGGCGGGAGCCGCCGGGGGGGATA
>JBKBXK010000413.1:256-934 GCA_046314095.1 Thermaurantiacus sp.
ATATTTGGGCCAGCCTGAAGCCGCAGGGCCGATGCAGGGCTGATGCAGGGCCGCATGCAGGGTGGCGGGCAGGGCGGCGCGCGCTGGTGCAGGGCGGCGTTAACGCATCCTTCATAGCCTTCCGGGCGGCCCTCTGCGGGCCCTGCCCGAAAGGATGCCCGATGCCCGATCCCGCCCTCCTGCCGGACGCCTCGCCGGTGCTCGGCCTGCCCTATATCCAGCCTGCGCAGGCGCAAAAGCACGTCACCCACAACGAGGCGCTGCGCCTGCTCGACGTGGCGGTGCAGCTTGCCGTCGCCGACCGCGACCGGATCGCGCCGCCGCCCGATCCCGCCATGGGCGACCGGCATATCGTGCCGGCGGGCGCGACGCTCGACTGGGCCGGGCAGGCGGGGCGCGTGGCGCTGTGGGAGGGGGCGGGATGGGCCTTTCTCGACCCGCGGCCCGGCTGGCGGGCCTGGGTCGCGGCCGAGGGCGCGGTGGCGGTGTTCGACGGCGCCGCCTGGCAGGGGCCCGAGGCGCAGGGGGCGCGGGCCGACAGTCTCGGGATCGGCACGCCGGCCGATGCGGTCAACCGCCTTGCCGTGGCGGCGCCGGCGGTGCTGCTGACGCATCAGGGGGCGGGGCATCAGGTCAAGGTCAACAAGGCGGCGCCGGGCGATACGGCGAGCCTGCTGT
>JBKBXK010000414.1:0-931 GCA_046314095.1 Thermaurantiacus sp.
ACATCTGGTATTGGGAACACCGCGTGCCCGACGGCCAGAAAGCCTATTCGATGACCAAGCCGATCCGGCTGGATCATATGGAGGGTTGCGCCGCATGGTGGTGCGGGGCCGCGCGGCAGGGGCGGGTTGAAGGCCCGCAGGCGTGGAAGGTTTCCGCCGCCGAGATCAAGGCGCGCGGCTATAACCTTGACATCAAGAACCCCCATACTGTGGCCGATGACCATGGCGACCCCGAAACCCTGCTGGCCGATCTGGACGCGGCCGAGGCGCAGGTGGCCACCCTGCGCGATCAGTTGAAGGCGATCCTGACCGAGGCGCTGGCGCGATGAAGGACGGCACTTTTACCGCCGACCGCCTGCTGGCGCTCTATGACCGCGTGGCCGAGGCCGAAGACGCCATCCCCCGCCTGCGCCGCTTTGTTCTGGATCTGGCCGTCCGCGGGAAACTGGTGGAGCAGGACCCGACCGACGAACCGGCGGCGGAATTGCTGAAGCGGATCGCGAAAGAGAAGGCGCGGATGGTGAAGGCGGGCCTTTTACGTGCGACCAAGGCGCGTGAAGTTGAAATGTCGGAAGCACCATTCGACCTACCCTCGGTTTGGTCATGGGCAGCTCTTGGCGAGATATTTGTTTATGACGCGGGCGACAAACGCGACCCGAAGGAACTAAAGCCAGACCTTTGGCTCCTTGAACTTGAAGATGTTGAAAAGGAGACTGGGCGCATTGCCGAACGGCTTCCTGTTTCTGCCCGTGATTCACTCAGCACAAAGTCTCAGTTCCAAGCTGGTGACATTCTTTACGGCAAGCTGCGTCCTTATCTAAATAAGGTGGTTGTAGCCGATGCGCCGGGCTATTCGACGACCGAGATAGTCGCGATCCGACCCTATCTCCCATTGTGCTCTGAATATTGTGCTTTGGCTTTGCGTCGGCCT
>JBKBXK010000415.1:0-918 GCA_046314095.1 Thermaurantiacus sp.
CCGCCGAAATAGCTGGCCTCCTGGATGGCACCGCCCTGCCAGACGATGAATCCCTCCGAGCCGGTCTCGGCGGCGTAGGCGCGTGCCTGGCGGAGATATTCGGGCGCGACCACGGGCGCGGCGGCGCGCGCAAGCGGCCGGAACGGCGCGCCGGGAACGGGATCGACCGGCTCGTACCAGTCTGCCTTCTGGCTTTCGCCGCGGAACTGCGAGACCGCCATCCGCATGTAGCGATCCATATAGTCGCGGTTGGCGAACCAGGCGACGGCGGCGACGGAGACGAGGACCAGGAGCGCCACGCCGAACCATTTGAAGAGAGTGCCGATCATGCCGTGCTCCGCGCCCGGACGGCACGCGCGGCGCCGACCGCGACCAGGAGCGCGACCGCCATCAAGAGCGAGCCGATGAGAAAGGGGCTGGACGGCCCGAGCCCCTGGTAGAAACTGCCCGAGACCGCCGGGCCGATGATCCGCCCCATCGCCGAGGCGCCCTGGGTGAGGCCGTTGACGAGGCCGCGATCCATGTCGTCTGTGGTGGCCGCCACCATGGTCTGATAGGCGGGGTTGAAGGTGCCGACGCCGGTTGCAGTGACGGCGAGCGCGACGAGAACGGCGATGGTGCCGGTTGCAAGGGCAAGGCCCGCAAGCCCGAGCGCATAGAGGCAGATGCCGCCGAACGCGACCCGGCGCGGGCCGAAGCGGCGCGCCAGCGGGGCGGCGCCCAACCCCTGGATGAGGGCCGAGATGGAGCCGATGAAGCCGAAGGCGAGGCCGACGTCGCGCGGGGTCCACGCGAGGATATCGTCGGCGAAGAGGGCGAAGGTGGTCTCCATCATCGCGGCCGAGCCGATGACGAGGAGCGCAACCACCATGAGGGCGAGAACGGCGGGCTTGGCTGCCAGCACCTCGCGCCCGGTCG
>JBKBXK010000416.1:0-914 GCA_046314095.1 Thermaurantiacus sp.
GACGCAGTCGGCGCCCGCGCGGTTCTCGAACGACATCTTGAGGGCGGCGTTGCCCATGCCTTGGCGAGCGGAATTTTTGAAGACCAGCGGTAGCTTCGTGCCGCGTCGGGTGTTGAACTCATGTGGTCCTGCCGCAACGCCGCCCGGATGCTCATGCCGACCAGCTACCACGCTGAAAGTCTTTTCGCGACCTATCGCCCGTTGACCAGGTCATCCCGTCGCGAACAGAGCGTCCAGCATCGGAGGGCGAGGGTTAAGAAGCAGCAGATGCGCTGGTCAGAACGCGGGGCAAACCTGCTCCTTCAAGTTCGCGTCGCTGTCGCCAACGGCGATCTTGCAGATCGTCTCGCGTACCAGCCCCCAAAAGCAACCATGACAGGTCTCCTTTCAATGGTAATATCCCCGTCCGCGGATGTTCGAATGCCGAAGCGGAAACTGTTCGGGGCTTTCGTCGAGGAAGGCGCTGTCGAGCCCGTTCGCCAGGATCGATCTGATGGAGGCCACGGAACGGGCCCGGATAGAAATTCCCCGGCGACAGGGAACTTCTATCACCTTCAGCACAAAGTATGAGTTCACACCTCTTTCAGCATGAACTGAGTTGTGTTATCAACTGATGGCGAGCCTTGAGGAGGGTGTCGCGCTTTCAGGGAGGACGACATGAAAACACCATTTCAGGTGGCGCTGACTGCTGCCGTCATCGCGGCCTCGGGCACGATGGCCGGTGCCGACACGATCAAGGTCGGGGTGATCGCCACATTCTCGGGACCGTTCGCGATCTATGGCAAGCAGTATCGCGAAGCCATAGAGGTCTATGTGGATGAGCACGGCACCACCGTCGGCGATCACGAGATCGAGTTCATCTACAAGGATGTGGGCGGCACGAATCCTGACAATGCCCGCGCTCTGGCACAGGA
>JBKBXK010000417.1:0-910 GCA_046314095.1 Thermaurantiacus sp.
AGCCGCAGAAAGTCCGGGCCTAGCCCGCTTTCACCAGCCGGGCGATGAAGAAGCCGTCCAGCCCGCCTTTGTCCGCCCACATGTCGGGCCGCGTGCGCACATCGCCCTCCGGCGTGATCGCATCGCCAAGACCGGGCAGTTCCCCGGCGCTGACAGGCAGGCGGCGGGCCTCCGGCGTGCGGGCAAGGAAAGCCGCGATCTGGTCTTCGCCCTCTTCCGGTTCCAGCGAGCAGGTGCAGTAGACCAATCGCCCGCCGGGTTTCAGCATCGCAAACGCATTATCGAGCAGCGCTGCCTGCAAGGCGGCAAGGCTTTCAATATCCTCCACGCCTTTCGACCACGCCACATCCGGGCGGCGGCGCAGCGTACCGGTCGCGCTGCACGGCGCGTCGAGCAGAACCGCGTCGAGCTTTCCATCCGGCTGCCAGCGTGTCGCGTCGGCGGCGATGATCGTGGCTTTGAAGCCCGTCCGGGCGAGGTTTTCGCCCACGCGCCTTAGCCGCTTTTCGGACCGGTCGACCGTGATCACCTCAGCGCCCGCAGCGGCGAGTTGCAGCGTCTTGCCGCCAGGAGCCGCGCAGATATCGGCGATGCGCTCGCCTGCTTTGGGGGCCAAAAGGTGCACAGGCAAAGCCGCCGCCGCGTCCTGCGCCCACCAGTTTCCATCGGCAAAGCCCGGCAGGGCGGTGACATCGCCAATGCCATCCTTACGCACCGTGCCGGTGGGAAGCAGTGCGCCGCCGATTTCGGCTGCGAGCGCCGCTGCATCGAAACCGGGCTTCACGGAGAGGTCCAGTGGCGGGGCACCGGCTCTGGCCAGCGCCATCGCGCGGGCGGTCTCCTCGCCATAGATTTCCACCCAGCGGGCGCGCAGCCAGTCTGGCAAATCCATGATCGGATCGGCGCTTGC
>JBKBXK010000418.1:0-640 GCA_046314095.1 Thermaurantiacus sp.
AGGACGGGTGGTTGTGGCTCTCCATCTTGAAGATGCAGGCGTCGCCATCATCGATGTCGATGACCCCGGCGTTCTCGCCCGGCCCGCAGATCACGCGCGGCCCCTTGGTCGGGAACTTGCCCAGATGGATCTTCGACGACTTGTAGGAGCAGTGCTCGGACCACATCACCGAGAACACGCCCAGCTCAACGTGGTTGGGCTCTCGCCCGAGGCGGTCCAGCACGACCTGGTATTCGTTTTCGGCCAGGCCGTACTCGGCGGCCAGTTCGGCCATGGTGGTGGCGTCGATGCCGTTTTGTGCAAACAGCCGCGCGGCATTGGTCAGGATGTCGGCCCGGCGCTGCGCCTTCTTGCGGTCGCGCAGCCCCGGAGGACTGCCGGGCGGGCTGATCGCATCGTCTGCATGGGACACCGGCTTCTCCATCAAAAAGTTTGTCTCTATAAACTTTTTTATTGACTAAAAGTTTTCTGTCAATACCAATCTGTGTCCAGACCGCATCGTCGGAAAGGCCCCCTCAGATGATTCAGCTTCAATCCGTGTCCAAGATTTACGGCGCAGGTCAAAGCGCCGTCACCGCGCTGTCAGATGTCAGCCTGACGATTGCCGAGAACGAGTTCTTCACGCTGCTTGGCCCCTCGG
>JBKBXK010000418.1:650-904 GCA_046314095.1 Thermaurantiacus sp.
CTGCGGCAAGACCACGCTGCTGCGGATGCTGGCCGGGTTCGAGGTGCCCAGCCGCGGCGCCATCGTGCTGGACGGCACCGACATCGCCGACATGCCGCCCAACCAGCGCCCGATCAACACGGTGTTCCAGAACTATGCGCTGTTTCCGCATATGACGGTGGCGCAGAACATCGCCTTTGGCCTGCAATCGCTGCGCCGTCCCCGCGCCGCCATCAAGGCCCGCGTGGCCGAGATGCTGGCGCTGGTCGCGATGG
>JBKBXK010000419.1:0-897 GCA_046314095.1 Thermaurantiacus sp.
CTTTGTCTCACTTGGCCTCACCGCAACACCGGCCAGCGTGCTGCATGTGTTTGATGTGCCGGCCCTCCGGCTGACCATGTCCGGCACGCTGCACAAGGAAGACCGGGATCTCTACCTGTCGGATCAGGCAAGCGCCGCCCGCGGCCGCCTTGCCGCCTTCGTCCAGGGGATCAGCGGCCTGCAGGCCGGGCTGATGGTCCGGCACGATGAAACCACCCAGGCGCACGAAATCCTGCAGGCGGCAGATGAGGCGGGGGCTGATCTCATTGTCATGGCCAACCACGGCAAGGGCATGCTGGCACGGATGATCCTTGGCAGCGTCACGGCCAAGGTGCTGCAATCCGCCCCGGTGGACGTCCTCGTCTTCCCCGCCAGCCCGGACTGACACCGTTTCCCGATGGGCCTGTCTCATCGGGAAACGGTATGGCCCATCAAGAGTTGGTCAAGCCCGTGCGGCGCCTGAGCCATTTCAAGGTGTGATGCGTCAGCATCTAAAGCCTTGGCATAAGGCCGCCCTCTTCAAACTCCTGATAGGTCTGCGGGCTGGTGAGGACGGCCCAGACATAGGGCACGATCTGGTCCCGCACGGCCTGAAGGTCAAACATGCCGATTTCGGAAATCTTGTCAGGCTCGCAGATCTGCAAGGCATCGGGCATGTGCTCCGCCTTGAAGAAATAATCGATATAGATCCGGTCCGGCAGGCGGCGGTGCAGCACCTTGGCAAAGGACACATCGCCGGGCGCAAGCCTCACGCCGATTTCCTCCGCGGCCTCACGCAGCAGGGCTTCCAGCGGGGTCTCGGGCGGCTCCACGTGACCCGCCACAAGGCTCAGGAAGCCGGGATAATAAGCACTGCCCGCACGCCGGATCATCAGGTGCCTGCCGTCTTTCTCATGG
>JBKBXK010000420.1:0-870 GCA_046314095.1 Thermaurantiacus sp.
CCCCGCCCGCTCCTGGGGCGATCCCTTCCCGCCCCGTGTCGTCCCCTTCGCGACCGAGGCCCCGCCGGCACGCGAGGCGCTGGCACAAAGCCGGACGCTGCGGGGCACCGGCGCGGCGGGGGTGGCGACGGTGGGTGCCGCCGGGGTCGAGGTTGCGCAGGAGGTCCTGGCGGAAGCCCAAGGCGCCGTCCTGCCGCTGGTGCCCCACCTGGACACGCTGCGCTGGCTGTTCATCGCCCTGGCGCTGGGCGGAATTGCCGTGGCCGTCTGGGCCCGGCTCGACGACTGGAAAAAGGGCCTGCGCTGATGTGGGGCTCTCTTCTCACCGATATCCTCGCCCGGCCATGGGTGCGGCAGGTGGCGGCCATCGCCCTTGTCGCACTCACCATCACCCTGTTCATCTTCAACCTCCGCCGAACGGCCGAGCGCGCAGGCCGCGCGGCCGAGCGGCTCGACCAACTGGAGCACACCGATGCGATCCAACGCCAGATGCTGGATGCGGCCGCCCGCCGCCCTCGCAGCCGCGACAATCTTCTTGACCGCCTGCGCGGGGGTGAGTTCTGACACTCCGCCCAGCGCCTGCCCACCGGTGGTGGAGTACAGCCGGGCCGAGCAGGCCCGCGCAGCCGAGGAGATTGCCGCGCTGCCCGAGGGGGCGCTGATCGTGGGCTGGTTCGCCGATTATGCCGTGCTGCGCGACCAGGCGCGTTCGTGCTGGTAAATGACGGGCCGGGTCTCCGGCCAAGAAGACATCCACGTCGCGCAAAAAACCACTCAGATCGTCGGAAATAGAAACGCAGTTGCAATGGCGAAGTAGATTAGAACGCCTGCGGCATCTGCGATCGACGTGACCAGGGGCGCGCTCGCGGT
>JBKBXK010000421.1:0-869 GCA_046314095.1 Thermaurantiacus sp.
GCTTCACGGGCGGGGCAAGTTCGGTCTAATCTGAAGCAATAGCTGTTTCCTGCCCTGCCTATCGGTCGGAACCCGAAATCGTCACGAGGCCTTGCACGCCGAGTTTGGAGTCGGCAAGAGGCAAGGATGAAGCGCGAAACTCTGGAACACCATCAAGTCTGGATTTATCTGACCGCTGTCCTTGCAGGGCTCGCGGTCGGATCGCTTGCGCCGGACGCTGGCCCGTTCCTCGAAATCCTCCTCTGGCCCGCACTGGCGTTTCTGCTCTATGCCACCTTCACGCAAGTGCCCATCATGCAGTTGCCAGACGCATTTCGGGACGTGCGTTTCATGGCGGCGGCCCTCATCGGCAACTTCGCAATCCTGCCGATTCTGGTGTGGATTGTGCTGTTTCTGGTTCCACGCGACCCCGCAATCCAGCTCGGTGTGATGCTGGTCCTGCTGGTGCCCTGCACGGACTGGTTCATCACCTTTGCGCACCAGGCTGGGGGCGACACCCGCCGCGCCATCGCGATCACTCCGGCGCTTCTTCTTCTGCAGATTGTTTTTCTGCCAGTCTACCTACGCCTGTTTATGGGCGAGGGCTTTTCGGAGATTGTCTCGGCAGATCGAATGATGATCGTATTCGTCATTGTCATCGTTCTCCCACTCGCATTTGCTTGGGCAACGGAACGCTGGGCGGCGCGAGATACCAGACGGACGGCCGTGATCGAACGGCTTAGCTGGTTGCCAGTGCCACTACTTGCTTTCGTTCTTTTTCTGATCGCCGCATCGCAGATCGAAGCCGTCCTGAGTTCGGTTCCCCTGCTCGGCCAGGTCCTGGGCGCGTTCGTCCTTTTCCTGATCGGTGCGGCGTTTTTCGGTGTGCT
>JBKBXK010000422.1:0-847 GCA_046314095.1 Thermaurantiacus sp.
GATCGATGATCCGGCGATAACTGTCGGCAACTGCGTGATGCGCCTCGTCGATGACCAACAGGTCCAGCGCGGGCATCGCGGCCAGATTGGCGGGCCGCGTCAGTGTCGGCACCATGGCGAATGTCGCCCGTCCGGCCCAGCTCTTGGTCTCGGCATCGAACACCGAGGTGGAGATGTCAGGTGCGACGCGGCCAAACTTGGTCCGGTTCTGCGCGGTCAGCTCATCGCGATGCGCGAGGATGCAGGCCTTGGCATCATTCCCCTCGAGCGACTTCGCGACGACCGCCGACAGCGCGATCGTTTTGCCGAACCCCGTCGAGGCGATGCTGAGGGTGTTGCCGTGATCGCAGAGCGCAGCGAGGCTGCGCTCCACGAAGAGGCTTTGACGGGGGCGAAGGCGCATGGGTCAGACCCTCACTGCGCCCAGGACGGACGGCCGGGCACGCCAGCCGATGGCTGCGGTGCCGCGGCAGGTTGCGGAACGGCCGCCGCGGCGGGTTGCGCGGCGAAGGACGGCGCCAGCCCCATGTTCTGGGCGTAATCCCGGTGGTCCGGCGTCACTGCGCTGCGGATCTCGTTCTTGTCATCGCCGCTGGCATCGGTCCCAACGTCGATCCGGGCCAGGAATTCGATCCCGTCGAGATCCTTGAGCCCGTTGATCCGGCGCGCGGACTGCGCCTGCGGCGACTGGTCCTTGTCGGAAATCCCGCGCGCCGAATTCAGCATGCCGCGCACGAGGCTGCGGCCCATGTTCGCCCAGTCCGGGCCCTTGGGGCTGTAGAGCCCGATCAGGGTGAAGATCTTGCGCCGGGCATACTGCCCCTCGGTGACGGTGAACTCGCCGTTC
>JBKBXK010000423.1:0-832 GCA_046314095.1 Thermaurantiacus sp.
AGGGCCATGGATGGCCTGCCCGTAACCGTGCGCCTTCTGGACCCTCCCCTCCACGAGTTCCTGCCACCTTTGGAAGAGCTTCGGGAAAAGGCCGCAGCGGGGGATGAGGAGGCTAAGGCCCTATGGGAACGGGCCAAGGCCCTTTCCGAGCAGAACCCCATGCTGGGCTTCCGGGGAATCCGGCTCTTGCTCCTCAGACCGGGTATCTTCCGCATGCAGCTTCGGGCGCTCCTGGAGGCGGCCAAGGAGCTAAGGGAGGAGGGTTTTGACCCCCGTCCCGAGGTCATGGTTCCCTTGGTGGCGGATCCCAAGGAGGTGGAGCGGGCTAAGGCCTTGGCAGAAGAGCTTTTCCAGGAGTACGGCCCCATCCCCTTCGGCACCATGATGGAAACCCCAAGGGCAGCCCTTCTGGCCTCGGAGATCGCTCCTTTGGTGGACTTCTTCAGCTTCGGCACCAACGACCTCACCCAGATGGCCTTTGGCCTTTCCCGGGACGATGCCGGCAAGTTCCTACCCCAGTACGTGGAAGCAGGCCTGTTTCCCTTTGACCCCGCGGAGCGCCTGGACGAAAAGGGGGTGGGAAGGCTGATAAGGATGGCCGTGGAGGAGGGAAGGCGGGCCAATCCCCAGCTGAAGGTGGGGCTTTGCGGGGAGCACGGGGGGGAGGCCCGCAGCGTGGCCTTTGTGGCGGGGCTTCTGGACTATACCTCGGCGAGCCCCTTCCGTGTGCTCACGGCCCGCCTGGCCGCGGCCCAGGCGGGGCTTCGGGCCTCGAGGGCCGAGGCCAGTGAGGCGTTTTCCCATTAGCGCTTGGGCCTGGGGGAGTTCGCTG
>JBKBXK010000424.1:0-830 GCA_046314095.1 Thermaurantiacus sp.
CCGGACGTCAAGACCATCAACGGCACCGGCCTTGATGGCTACACGACCGAGCCAAAGCTGGACGGCGCCACGGTCCGGTGGGAGCCGGGCGCGCGCGAGACGCTGAATGACCGGATCGTGCGCCCGATCACCGACCCCTTCGCAAAGACCGGCGGCCTGAAACAGCTCAAGGGCAATCTGGGGCGCGGTGTCATCAAGATCAGCGCCGTCGCCACCGAGCGTCACATCATCGAGGCCCGCGCCCGCGTGTTCGAAGATCAGGACGCGGTCAAGACCGCCTTTCGTGCCGGGGAATTCACCGAAGACACCATCGTCGTCGTCCGCTTTCAGGGACCGCGCGCCAATGGCATGCCCGAACTGCATTCGCTGACGCCGACGCTGGCGGTGCTACAGGACCGGGGCCTCAAGGTGGCGCTGGTGACCGACGGGCGCATGTCGGGCGCCTCGGGTAAGGTGCCCGCCGCGATCCATATCGCACCCGAAGCCGCAAGCGGTGGCCCGCTGGCCCGCGTGCGCGACGGCGATATGGTGCGTCTGGATGCCGTCACGGGCCAGCTGGATTGCCTTGCGCCCGATTTCGAGGACCGCACCCCCGCCATCCATGACGCCACCAACAGCTCGGAAGGTGTCGGGCGCGAGTTGTTCGCGGCCTTCCGCGCCGTGGCCGGTCCGGCCACCGAAGGCGCTGGCGTCGTGGTCTGAACGGTCAGTCGGCGGTTGCTGCCTCGGGCGCATCCTTGGCGGATGCGTCCCCGACCGGCGCCGCGACAAGGGCATTCATGGGCGACAGGTCCGAGAGCTCGGCCCGCGCGGCATCGCGCAGCCGCTGG
>JBKBXK010000425.1:0-809 GCA_046314095.1 Thermaurantiacus sp.
ACGTCCTGCTTCGCCGTGAGGGATGGGTGGTGAACATCAAGAAGACCCGCAGGATATACAGCGAGTTAGGCCTGAGGCTGCGCAACAAGCACCCCAAGCGCCGGGTGAAGGCCAAGCTTCGCGAGGACCGCCGGGAAGCGGCCGGTCCGAACGAGGTCTGGGCGATGGACTTCGTCCACGATCAGCTCGCCATGGGGTCGAAGCTGCGCATTCTGACGGTGGTGGACACGCACTCACGTTACTGCCCGGTGGCCGATCCGCGGTTCACCTACCGCGGCGAGGACGTCGTGCAGACGCTCGAACGCGTCTGCAGCCAGATCGGCTATCCTGGAACGATCCGGGTCGACAATGGCAGCGAGTTCATCTCGCGCGACCTGGACCTCTGGGCCTACGCCAACGGGGTCACGCTCGACTTCTCCCGACCCGGAAAGCCGACGGACAACGGCTTCATCGAAGCCTTCAACAGCAAGCTTCGAGCCGAGTGCCTGAACACGCACTGGTTCATGAGCCTTGCCGACGCCCGCGAAAAGCTGGAGACTTGGCGCAGAGACTACAACGAGGTCAGACCTCACAGCGCGATCGGGTACAACGTCCCGGCCGACCTGCATAATCATCGCGGCATGGCCAGCCCGCCGCCGTGATCAAAGCCGGAAAACTCCAGCTTCCGGCGGTCCAACGTTGGGGCTCAGTGCACAAAGCCGGAAAACTCCAGCTTCCGGCGGTCCAACGTTGGGGCTCAGTGCAGAAAGGGTCAGACTCTCAAAACAACTGAGGGAGCAGAAGGTCTCAGGTCAATTGAGGGAGGGGCT
>JBKBXK010000426.1:0-803 GCA_046314095.1 Thermaurantiacus sp.
CCTCCGTCTCGCTCTCGCTCGACACCTCCCCCGTAAACGGGGGAGGACATCTTTATCTAGCGCCGCCCCACGGGGTGGGTCGGGCCATAGACCACGTTCACCGGCACCCGGCCCCAGCGTGTATGGGTGAAAAATTGCTGGCGGCGCGGATCCCAGCGCGCTTCATTGGTCTGCACGCGCTGATGCGTAACGCCCATGCGCATTTCGGCGCGGGTTGGCACATAGCTGAAGGCGCTCGCCGGGCAGCGCAGCACGAAGTCACGCTGGCGCGACCAGTTGGAGTGATAGCGGCCCCGGTTCTGCCGATAGCCGCGAAGGGGCGCGCAGGCCTGTGCGTAAACGACGAAATGGCCTTGCGGCGCACTCCATCCGCGCGGCGATTGCCAGGCTTGGGCCTCGGCCTCGCTGGCACTCAGCGCCATGCCGGACAGGGCGAGCCCGGCAGCCAGCGCAACAAGAGCAGGTTTGAACATCTCAATGCCTCCCTAAAAGGCAAAATCCCTCGCTTGACGGGCTGATGATCGCGCTTGCAGGCTGAACGCGGACTGGCCGCCAGGTTCAGGACGGGTTCATCAGCCTGAACGCAGTTTCGGGCCGATCTGTCTCAACTCATCAGGTGACGCGTCCTCACGGACGTGCCACATATCAACACGTTGCGGGTAGATATCGACCGGGGAGGGGAACCCAGATGCGGGCATTCATGCTGGCAGGCGCCGTTGCGGGCCTGATCATCAGCGCAGGGTTGGGACTGACGCTCACGGGCGGAGCAGAGCGCTCCGTGGCCGCCGCGCAGGCCTCGCCTG
>JBKBXK010000427.1:0-797 GCA_046314095.1 Thermaurantiacus sp.
TTTTGTCAGTCGCGCCACCTATGGCGCCTATATGACCGACCTGCTGGCGCCTCTGTCGGCGGACGGACGGCTGCACTGTCTGCGCGCGGATTGCACGCGGCTGGTGACTTCGGGCTCGGGCGTCGCGGCCCATCTGGATGACGGCCGCATCATCCCCGCCGACAGCGCCGTGCTGGCCACGGGCCACGCTCTGCCCGACCGCGACCCCGAAGGTCTGGTGCTGGGCGCATGGGAGGCCGCGCCGCCGCCGCCGCCCGCGCCGAGGCCGCCGCCGCCGCCCGCGCCGAGGCCGCCGCGCGGATCGAGGCCGCGACGGGCGATGCGCCCGGGGCGCTTCCCGCGCGTCTCGCCGTCGATCCCGGTGCGGTCCCGGATGCCGCCGCGCTCGAGGCCGAGGCGGCGCGCCTGCGCCGCGCGCGCGAGGCGCTCGGCGCCGTCAACCTGCGGGCCGAGGACGATGCGGCCGCCGCACAGGGCGAACACGATGCGCTGGCGCGGGAAAAGGCCGATCTCGAAGGCGCGGTGGCGCGGCTGCGCGGGGCGATCGGCGCGCTCAACCGCGAGGGGCGTGAGCGGCTTCTGACCGCGTTCGAGCAGGTGAACGCCAATTTCGCCATGCTGTTCCGGCATCTCTTCGGCGGCGGCGAGGCGCGGCTGACCCTGGTGGAATCGGACGATCCGCTCGAGGCGGGGCTCGAGATCCTCGCCCAGCCGCCGGGCAAGCGGCTCTCCACGCTCTCGCTTCTGTCCGGGGGGGAACAGACGCTGACGGCGCTCGCGCTGATCTTCGGCGTGTT
>JBKBXK010000428.1:0-787 GCA_046314095.1 Thermaurantiacus sp.
AATACCCTAGCATTAAAAACAGAACTACGTTCCAGCAACAACGGGCGTGATGTCAAGTTACCATTACAAGAGAATATATGATGCGACAGTTGGCCTCTAAAGGCATACGCTCGGCATGTTGCCCACCCCAGGCGGGGCATAAGCGAAGACGACGCTTGGCGGAGAGGTGCCGCCCCAAGGTCGGTCGTCGCGGACGAGCGCCCAGAAGTATCCAGTCCTCGTCCTTCGTGCCCCCGGATCGAGGACTGGGCCGCGTCTCGCTGATGAAGAACATGGTGGAGCGCTTCAGGTCGGCCATAGGCGCGTCATGGACTGGGCGCAGCTCGAAGGCAGCACGATCCTTCCAATCGACAAAGATAAAGCGGTCAAAATCGACGCCTTGGCGGCTGTAGATCTGGGCCTGCTGATAGAGCGGCAGGTGATCGGCATACTTGTTGACCAGCACATGAGCGACTGCGGCCTGGGTGCGCTGGCTCGGCCTCAGGGCCAATGGCATTGGTGTGAGTATTCTACCGGGCCGCTTGCGGCCGCGCCTGCGCCGGACCGACAGTGTCATCGGGACAACACTCCCCCAAGCTGTTTTCTGGCCCTCCTCCGTCCTTGCGGTGAAGCCGATACTGAACCGCGCCGCGTAGCAAACCGAAATCAGCCTCCGGGAGACCCGGCGCGGTTCAATACAGCTTCTTCGGATTCATCAGCATGCTCCTGCGCTCCAGCAGAAGGCCGATCACGCGAGAGGCAAGCTGTCGGCGCAGCGGAGCAATCAGCTGCATCGCCGTGCCAGTCT
>JBKBXK010000429.1:0-771 GCA_046314095.1 Thermaurantiacus sp.
GGGCGGCCTCGGCGGGGCGGAAGCCGAGCGCCTCGAGCGCGGCCGCGGCCTCGCGTGCGGGGCCGGCGGCGGGCAGCGCGGCCGAACCAGCTGCGGACCCCAGGCCTTCGGGCGCCTTGCCCTTGAGCTCGGTGGCGATGCGGGCCGCAAGGCGGGGGCCGACGCCCGGGGCGCGGGCGATCATGGCCTTGTCCTCCCGGCCGATGGCGAGCGCCAGGTCGGCAGGCGCAAGCGCCGACAGGATGGCAAGCGCCAGCCGGCCGCCGACACCCTGCACCCCGGTCAAGAGGCGGAACCAGTGCCGCTCCTCGGCATCCAGAAAGCCGAACAGGGTGATGGATTCCTCACGCACCTGGGTTTCGACCAGGAGCCGTGCCGGCGCCCCCATGGCGAGCGTGCCGAGCGTGCGGCTGCTGGCGAGGGCGAGGTAGAAGACGCCATGCACATCGATGACAGCATGATCCGGGCCAAGCTCCGCGACCGTGCCGGCAAGCCCGGCGATCATGCCAGCACCACGGCGCCGATGCCGGCCGAGAGGTGCGCATGCGCAATCGCAACGCCAAGCGCATCGGCTTCGTCTTCGCCCAGCGGGCCGCACCCCGGCAGCAGCCGCGCGACCATGGCCGCCACCTGCGCCTTGTCGGCGCTGCCGGTGCCGACGAGCGCCTTCTTCACCAGCCGCGTGGCATGTTCCGAAATCGGCAGGCCGGCCTCGGCGGCAGCCAGGATGACGACGCCGCGGGCCTGGCCGAGCATCAGCGAGGATTGGGG
>JBKBXK010000430.1:0-279 GCA_046314095.1 Thermaurantiacus sp.
CCTGGCCCGGAGAGATGGCCGTCTATCGCAGCGCCGCGTCGGATGGGTTTGCGTTGCTGACCACCTTCAGCTCGCGGGCGCGCATGGGTGTACTGGCGGCAGATTTCTATTCAGGGCCGGTATCGCGCTTCGATCTGGGCAACGCGCTGGTGGTCGATCTCTATACCGGCACGCTGGAGAGCGTCACGGACATCACCTTGTTGGGTGGGGCCAATGCGCTGGCGGTGGAAACAGGCGCTAGGCAGTGGGAAATCGTCCAAGTCGGAAATGCGGAACTTA
>JBKBXK010000430.1:289-769 GCA_046314095.1 Thermaurantiacus sp.
ACCCGATTGCTTCGCGGCCAGCGCGGAACGGAAGGGGCCATGGTCAGCATGGTGGCGACCGGCGCGCGGCTGGTGGTGCTGGACACAACCCTTGCCAGCCTGCCGATTTCCGAAGCCGACCTTGGCCTGCCGTGGAATTGGCGCATTGGCCCCGCCTCAAAGCCGGTGAGCGACGAGACCTTTGTCGCCACCAGTTTCACCCCCGAGGGTGCTGGGCTGCGGCCGTTTTCGGTCGCGCATGTCGAACAGCCATGGCGCACGGCACGCAATGCCGGCGATCTGACGATCCGCTGGACGCGCCGGTCGCGGTCGCTCGCCGCCGATACATGGGGGATGGGCGATGTGCCCTTGGCTGAGGACAGCGAAGCCTATGCGCTCGACTTTCTGGATGGGTCAGTTGTCAAGCGATCCTTGACGACTGCCACGACCAGCGTCCTCTACACCGCCGCCCAGCAGACCGCCGATTGGGGCGCACCCCTC
>JBKBXK010000431.1:0-749 GCA_046314095.1 Thermaurantiacus sp.
GCTGCGCGGTGCCATCCGCCGCTTGGGTGAGCCGGTCATCCGCACCGCCATGCAGCGCGCGATGCGCGAGATGGGCCGCCAGTTCGTGCTGGGCCAGACCATCGACGCCGCGCTGGACCGGGCGCGGGCGCTGGAGGTCAAGGGCTACAGCTACAGCTACGACATGCTGGGCGAGGCGGCGATGACCGCCGAGGATGCCGACCGCTATGCCCGCTCCTATGCCGATGCGATTGCGGCGATTGCCAAGGCCTGCACCAGGGGCGATGTGCGGATGAATCCCGGCATCTCGATCAAGCTGTCGGCGCTGCACCCCCGATACGAGGTCGCGCAAGAGGCCCGCGTGATGGCCGAACTGGTGCCGGTGGTGCGGGATCTGGCCCGCGCCGCGCGCGCCGCCAATATGGGCATGAATATCGACGCCGAGGAACAGGACCGTCTGGCCCTGTCGCTGCAGGTGATCGGCGCCGTGCTGGCCGACCCCGAACTGGCCGGGTGGGACGGCTTTGGCGTGGTCGTGCAGGCCTATGGCAAGCGCGCGGGTGCCACGATCGACTGGCTGTATCAGCAGGCCGTGCGGCTTGATCGCCGCATCATGGTGCGTCTGGTCAAGGGCGCCTATTGGGACACCGAGATGAAGCGCGCGCAGGTCGAGGGGTTTGACGATTTCCCGCTGTTCACGTCGAAAACCGCCACCGATGTCAGCTATATCGCCAATGCCGCCAAGCTGATCGGCTATGCCGACCGCATCT
>JBKBXK010000432.1:0-746 GCA_046314095.1 Thermaurantiacus sp.
GCTGCATCCGGGTGCCAATCGCGCCGTGGACGAGGCCGCGCTGACACAGGTGCTGTCACAGATCGGGCAGGGCGATACGCTGCTGCTTCAGAACGAAACCAACGGCCAGCCCGCCGCCGCCCGCGCCGCGCAGGCGCAGGGCGCGCGGGTGATTTATTCCGCCGCGCCCTTTGACCTTGCGGCGGTGCGGGCGGTTCTGCCGCATGTTTCGGTTCTGGCCATGAACGAGGGCGAGGCGGCGCAGCTGTTCGCGGCCATCCCCGGCGATCTGCCGGTCGAGGGGCTGCTGATCACCAAGGGCGCACAGGGCGCCGAATACCGCGATCTGCGCACCGGCGCGATTTACCGGCAGGCGGCATTCCCGGTGACGCCGGTGGACACGACCGGCGCGGGCGACACCTTTGCGGGCTATTTCGCAGCCGGGCTGGATCAGGGCGCCGATCTTCCTGCGGCGCTGCGTCTGGCCTCGGCAGCGGCGGCGCTGAAGGTCACGCGGGCGGGGGCGGGCGATGCCATCCCCTCGCGCGCCGAGGTGGACGCCTTTCTGTCAGATCAGCCGATCTGACCGCGCTGCCCGCCGGTCTGGGCGCGGTCCATCAGCAGATGGTCCAGCACCACGCAGGCCGCCATCGCTTCGGCCACCGGCACGGCGCGGATGCCGACGCTGTGGTCTTGGCGGCCCATGCAGTACACATAATCCGACACCCCCAGCCCCGCGCACGCCAGGAGCGGCGGAGGGAGGGGAC
>JBKBXK010000433.1:0-743 GCA_046314095.1 Thermaurantiacus sp.
TCGTATCTGTCTCATGCCCCACGGCCGAGATCAGAGGGATGTCGCTGGCGGCGGCGGCGCGCACAACGCTTTCCTCGTTGAACCCCCAGAGATCCTCGAGGCTGCCACCGCCGCGCGCCACGATGATCAGATCCGGGCGCGAGATCGCCCCGCCCAGTGGCAGCGCGTTGAAACCGTTGATCGCGGCTGTCACCTGTGGCGCACAACCCTCGCCCTGCACGGCCACCGGCCAGATGATCACCCGCGTCGGAAAGCGGTCACGCAGCCGGTGCAGAATGTCCCGGATCACCGCGCCCGAGGGCGAGGTCACCACCCCGATCTCGCGCGGCAGAGAGGGCAGCGCACGCTTACGCTCCGCATCGAACAGCCCCTCGGCGGCCAGCGCCTTGCGGCGTTTTTCCAGCATGGCCATCAGGGCGCCGATCCCAGCAGGCTCGATCTGGTCCACGATCATCTGGTATTTGGACTGGCCCGGAAAGGTGGTCAGACGGCCGGTTGCGATGACCTCCATGCCCTCTTCCGGGCGCTGGACCAGACGCGCGGCCTGCCCTTTCCAGGTAACGGCGGCCAGAACCGCGCGATCATCCTTGAGGTCGAAATAGAGATGCCCCGACGAGGGCCGCGACACGCGCCCCACCTCGGCCCGCACGCGGACACGCCCGAACTGATCCTCGATGCTGCGCTTCAGCGCGCCCGACAGCTCTGACACCGTGAACTCATGCGCGTTGTTGCCCGGCTGCGGG
>JBKBXK010000434.1:0-742 GCA_046314095.1 Thermaurantiacus sp.
ATCTCCAGTTCCAGCGCTGCCGCTCGCTTGCGGGCCTCGGCAAGATCCGAGGTTTTCAGCGATATCCGGACCCTTATAGCATGGGGTTTTTCTCCAACCAAATCAGCATGATCGATGGCTGAAGCGGGGATTGTCAGCCGTCGTCTCCACCAGAACACGTGGCCTCGGCGATAAATGCTCATGGCCGCCGCCTTCCCCGCGCGTCGCAGCGCTCGCTCTGATGGCAAAGGCACGGTCGTGGACACAGTGCTGGACACAGTCGTGGACACAAAAGTGTGCCCACACGCGCACGGAAGATTCCCAACCACATAGGCTATATCCTCAAAGTCGAGGATTTCTGCGGGTTTAAGGCTCAAACATGGGGGAGGGTGAATTCCACTGGTCGGGACGACAGGATTCGAACCTGCGACCCCCACACCCCCAGTGTGATGCGCTACCAGGCTGCGCTACGTCCCGAAACCAGTGGAAGGCGCGCCTATAGGAGCGCTGTTTGCGGCTGGCAAGCGGCTTTCGGCTCGCAGCCTCACCTTTCGCGCATCCGGCCAAGGCTGAGCCCGGCCTGCCGCTGGATAAGAGCCCGATCCCACCAGTGCGATTGCGGCGCTCTTGCATTGCTGCTAGGCGCGCCCACCTGAAGGGGAGGGTGGCCCCGCGTTTGCCACAATCGGCAGCGCGGTCAAATCCTCCCTATGCCGACCGACACTTTTCAAAAATGAGCTTGCCTTATCATGATTGACATTCT
>JBKBXK010000435.1:0-740 GCA_046314095.1 Thermaurantiacus sp.
GCGGCCGATCACCCACGCCATCCGGCTGTTCGCGAACATGACAGCGGGCCACATCCTCCTGAAGGTGTTCGCCGGCTTCGTCGTTTCGCTCGGTGCCGCCGGCGGCGCGCTCACCCTGTTCTTCCCGGTGCCGCTGGTGATGACAGTCGCCTTCTACGCGCTGGAACTGCTGGTTGCCGTGGTGCAGGCCTATGTGTTCGCACTCCTCACCTGCATCTACCTGAACGACAGTATCAACCTCTCCCACTGAACCAGAAAGGTCACTTCCCATGGACGCAGAAGCCGCAAAGCTGATCGGGGCCGGAATCGCCGCCGTCGGCATCGGGATCGCCGCCATCGGGGTCGGCACACTCTTTGCCTACTTCCTCTCCGGCGCGCTCCGGAACCCGGCCGCCGCCGATGCGCAGCGCCCGAACCTCATCTTCGGCTTCGCCGTGACGGAAGCGCTTGGCATCTTCGCCTTCCTCGTCGCGCTCTTGCTGCTGTTCGCGGTCTGACGCCGGAGTCGCGCGGGCACCATGCCCCAGTTCGATTTCTCCACCGCGCTGCCGCAGATCCTGTGGCTGGTCCTCACCTTCGTCCTGCTCTACCTCACGGTCGCGCGGCTGCTGCCGAAGATCGCCGCTGTGGTGGCCGAACGGCAGGCCCGGATCGCCGCGGATCTCACCGCAGCCGAAGCCGCGCGCCGCGCGGCGGAAGAGGCGGCGAGCGGCGGCACGGGCGCGCTTGAAGAGGCGCGG
>JBKBXK010000436.1:0-733 GCA_046314095.1 Thermaurantiacus sp.
GAGCCCCTTACGGGCAGGCCAGAGCAGGCACTTTACCAGATCAAACCCTGTATCCTGCAACTGGCGCCAGGACGGTCTCACACTAATCCTCACGGTGATGTAAACGGGGGCCCTAACTTTGGAAGAGGCTGGCGGCGTTAGATAGCGTCCGCTCGGCACGACCCAATTTCAGACTTCGCCAACGGCAATTGCCGCACAAAAAATCTTAAAGCGCGCAAGCGCCTAAGTCGTGTTCCGCCCGTATAGCGCGCGGCCGAACCAAAGGCGCGCCCGGATAACTACCTGATTGCAGTGAGGAATTTGGTGTGCCCAACAGGGATCGAACCTGTGACCTACTGATTAAAAGCCAGCTCTAAGGCGCTTTGTAAGCACCTGAAGAAACAGCACATTTCTTGCATCGCTTTGATTTCACTCGCAGAATCTGACGCGTGAAGTGATGGAGAGAAGCACGAGATGACGGACAATACACATAGGGTTGAGGACTCGGTGGGGACTCAAAAGCTGTCGGACCGATCGGTCAAAGCGCTCGCAATCCCTCAAGCCGGACAGTCTACGCTCTATGACGCAGAGCTGCCGGGCTTCGGTGTACGCGTCACGTCAACCGGCACAAAGTCGTTCGTTCTTCGATATCGGGTTAAGGGCGTCCAGAAGCTAATCACCATTGGCCGCTATCCGACCTGGACTGTCGTTGCCGCTCGGCTTCGTGCGCAGGAGTTTCTGCGAATGGCGGACT
>JBKBXK010000437.1:0-729 GCA_046314095.1 Thermaurantiacus sp.
AACAGCATCCTGAACAGCATCTTGCGCGGCATTCTGCGCAACAGCCGGTGCGGCCACTAAAAGCGTCAGCGCAAGCAGGCTCACGCCATTGAGATAAAAACGGCTTCCAGACATCGAACGGCCCCGCCCAATTCTTGAGTTTGATACTCAGGTTGGATTAGCGCAGGAGGACGATGTTCCGCAATAGGGAATATGTTCCACAGTGCGGCATATCAAAGACTCTTGAAACAGAGTCACACTTCTGCAACAGGCATGGCAGGATGCATCGGGGACCCTGTCCCGGCGTAAGACCAGCTCTCGTTGAGCCCGCCTCATCGAGAGTTGGTCAAGCCCGTGCGGCACTTGAGCATTTTCAAGGCGTGATGCGTCAGCATCGAAAGCCCGGGTATAAGATTTCAGAGGTTGCGGCGCGGCACGGACGCAGCCATGAAGGACCGGTGAGGGAGAAGGACCGCATGACAGACGAGATGGAACTGCTGGATGAGGACGGCGGCAGCACGGGCGCGAAGCGTTCGGGCACGATCCAGTCCGTATCCATCGCCTCCCGTTTTCTGCAGATCCTTGCGCAGTCCGATGGCGCCCTGCCCCTTGGCGAGCTGGCCCGACGCGCCAACACGGGCCGCTCGACGGCCCACCGCTACATGCAGAGCCTCGTGCTGGAAGGACTGGTGTCGCAGGACGCGGAAACCGGCTGCTATGACCTGGGCCCCGCCGCGCTGAACATCGGCG
>JBKBXK010000438.1:0-729 GCA_046314095.1 Thermaurantiacus sp.
ACATACCACTGAGTGGCGCCCAGATCGTAAGGCCGCAAGGTCGCGTCCATGAGGGCGCGGCCGGCGAAGTAACACCGCTTCGTCCATGCTCCAATGGAGCCGTGCAAGGTGTCCGCCTGATCGCGCATGTCATAGCCCCGTCGTTTCGTTTGCTACCATACAATAATCGCAAGGTAGCGAACGAATGTCAAGGGTGGTGCTGCCATTTCTTGATGACCTCCGCCAAGAGGCATACACGGCAAAGGAAGGCGGGGACGGCCATTATACCAAGGCTTTCGATGCTGACGCATCACGCCTTGAAATTGCTCAAGCGCCGCACGGGCTTGACCGGCTCTCGATGAGTCAAGCTCATCGAGAGCTGATATTACATGCCGGCCTGCCAGTCGTAGTTCCTCAAATGATCGAGAAACGCACGCATGGCCGCGCTTGGCAGGCGGCGGTTTGGATAATAGAGAAACCAGTGCGGCAGCGACGGACTCCAAGCCGGGAGAAGCTCCACCAGCCGGCCACTCAGAAGATGGGGCTTGGCATAGTCATCGAAAACATGGGCGATCCCCCGGCCGGCCAGCGCCGCTTGCAGTTCATTATGCGCCGTGGTGACCGTCAGCCGGCCGCCGGGTGAGATCTCTATCTCTTCTGCCCCATCAGAAAACCGCCAGGTGACGAGAGTGCCGCCCGGAAATCTGCGGCGGATGCAATCATGACCAGCGAGATCATGCGGTGTGTGCG
>JBKBXK010000439.1:0-727 GCA_046314095.1 Thermaurantiacus sp.
CGGGCTTCGTGCTCGTGATGGACAGCCGCAAGGACGCACGCGCTGCCTCTGCCGGATCGATCCTGATCACCCGCCTTGCCATGCGCGGCTGCGCAGGCGTCGTCTCCGATGGCGGCTTCCGGGATGCGGAAGGTATCGGCAAACTCGATATGCCTGCCTATCACCAGCGCCCCAGCGCTCCGACAAATTTGACGCTGCACGAGGCCGTTGATCTCAACGTCCCGATTTCATGCGGCGACGCCCCGGTGTTTCCCGGTGACGTGATGCTCGGCGATGGCGATGGCGTGATGGTCATTCCGGCTCATCTTGCCGACGAAATTGCGGAGGAATGCACCGGCATGGAAAGCTTCGAGGACTTTGTTTTGGAGCAGGTGAAGGCCGGGGCTGCGATCATCGGCCTCTATCCGGCGACGAAGGAAGAGAACCTCGCTAAATACGCCGAATGGCGGGAGAAGACCGGACGCTGAGAGCCGGTCAAGCCCGTGCGGCGCTTGAGCAATTTCAAGGCGTGATGCGTCAGCATCGAAAGCCTTGGTATAAGGCTCAGCCTGCGGAGCGGCAAAGGTGACGCAGGCTGATCTAGCCCCATCGGGACCTGCATGCAGCCGTGCTGGCCTTCTTCACAAGACCTGTCTCGGCGCTGCTGCTGGCACTGGCTCTGTTCAGCATTATACGGCCGTATCTGAAGGCAAGGCGTGCAAAGACTGCCATCGCGGGCGGCGGGCGC
>JBKBXK010000440.1:0-724 GCA_046314095.1 Thermaurantiacus sp.
AGTCAGGCTCCGGCAAATCGACAATCGCCCAGGCGCTGATTGGCCTTTTGCCTGCGAGCGGCCGGATCACAAGTGGCCATATTCTCCTGGGCGGAGACGACATCACCCGCCGCAACCAAAGGCAGCTTCAGGCGCTGCGGGGCACGCGGATCAGCCTTGTTCCGCAGGATCCCGGCAGTTCGCTCAACCCGGTCAGAACCATAGGGTCCCAGGTCGCGGAAATGTTCCACCTCCACACGGATCTTGCCGCAGCGGCGGTCAAGACCGAGGTGATCAGTCTGCTGGAGCGGGTGGGAATACGCCAGCCTGAGCTGCGCTTCAGCCAGTATCCGCACGAGCTGTCAGGCGGTATGCGCCAGCGTGTTCTGATCGCCATGGCCATTGCCCTCAGACCGGATCTGATCATCGCAGACGAGCCGACCAGCGCGCTCGATGTAACTGTCCAGAAGCGCATTCTGGACCTCATCGACACGCTGCGGCACGAGACAGGCACCGCCGTTCTCCTCATCACACACGACCTGGGAGTGGCAGCCCAAAGAGCAAACAGAATGCTGGTGCTCCAGGCCGGTGAAATTCAGGATTCCGGTCCGGCGCGGCAGGTCATCGACGCCCCCCGCTCGCCTTACACGCAGCAGCTGCTTGCAGATGCCCCCGCCCTTGCAGCCCCGGCGGTCCGCCCGCCGGTTCCTGAGGGCAGCGGCAATGTCATCCAGGTTTCGGGCCT
>JBKBXK010000441.1:0-715 GCA_046314095.1 Thermaurantiacus sp.
GGCGTCTGGCGTGACGATCCAGTGAGCGGGGCGGCCACCTGGACGGCCGCGCAGAGCACCGCCTTCTATCCGCAGGTTCAGGGCCGCAATCCCGGCGACGGCGGTACTCTGCGCTCGCAGCCCTCGCAGTTCAGCTATCCGGTGCCGCCCGGCGTGCTGCCTCTCGGTTACGAGCACCCCGACCTGCGCATCTTCGAGGCGCATGCCTTCATCGAACTGGCCTGGGACAAGGACCTAAGCGTCGGCGAGTTCGAGGCCTGGTTCGATCTCGGCGGCGGCACGCGCCTCACGGCGGGCGGCGTCTCGATCTTCCTCGATCACGGCGGGGGCACGTCCCTCACCGCCGCCCAATCCGCCCTCTACATCGAAGTGGAACTGCCATGAGTTACATCCTGCATCTGGGCCACCAGCCGACCGACATCGCCGGCATCTCGGGGCTCCTGAACACGACCGCCGGAGGGTTCGACCCGACGCTCGACGTCAACGCCATCCGGCATATCGGCTCAAGCACCTATTCCGCGCCGTTCTCCTTCTCGGTTGGGGAACCCGTGGGCGATCTCTGGCTGGGGTTTCGCTACGTGCCGCCCAACGCCGACGCGAACAGTATCTCGCGGTCCGAGGCCAGTTTTCTGGAATTCTACAGCGCCACCAACGTGCTGCTGGCCCAGATCAAGCCGGTCACGACGACCAACCGCTATCACGCTATCGCCGCTGG
>JBKBXK010000442.1:0-713 GCA_046314095.1 Thermaurantiacus sp.
GTAATAATTTTATCCGGCTGGCGCCGGCGGCGGCTCAATAAGCCAACGTTGCGTTAACCGTGTCCGTGTGACCTTCGCCTCAATGAGCGAAGTCAGCCCGGGGCGGCACAATGGACGAACTGATCGGCGAATTCCTCGCAGAAACGGCTGAGAGCCTCGACGTCATCGACGTGGAGCTGGTCAAGTTCGAGGCGAACCCGGCCGACAAGGCCGTTCTGGACAATGTTTTCCGCCTTCTGCACACCATCAAGGGCACGTGCGGCTTCCTCGCCCTGACCCGCCTGGAAGCGGTCGCCCATGCCGGCGAGACGCTGCTGGGCCGGTTCCGCGACGGCAGCCGGGCGCCCGACGCCGCCGCCGTGACGCTGGTGCTGGAATCGCTCGACCGGATCAAGATGATCCTGGCGGGCATCGAGTCCGGCGGCGCCGAGCCTGAGGGCGATGACCAGGATCTGATCGAACGGCTGGAAGCGCTGGCCGAAGGCCGCGCCATGGCGGCGCCGGTCAAAGCCGCGCCGGAGCCGGAACCTGAACCCGAGCCCGAGCCAGAGCCCGTTTCAGCGAATGCAGCCGACGCCGAAACGGACGGCGATTGGGGCTTTGACGCCGATCTGGGCCGGGCCTTGCGGATCTATCGCCGCGCGGTGGTGCTGATGGGTGTGGCGCTGCTGGCGTTCTGGGCGGTGTGACTACAGAACCTGCCGCACCGCGAC
>JBKBXK010000443.1:0-709 GCA_046314095.1 Thermaurantiacus sp.
CTGTGCCATCTATGATGGCCCGCTGGCGCTGGAGGAGGCCTGGCGGCGGCTGAAGCAGTATTACCGGCCCTATCATGCCGCGCTGGCGGCTGAACTGGAGGCGGCGCGCGCGGGCTTTGGTTCCTGCGTGCTGATTGACTGCCATTCCATGCCCTCGGCGAGTGCGCGCGGGGCCGATATCGTGCTGGGCGACCGGTTTGGCGCGTCCTGCGCGCCGGAGATAACCGCCCGCGCTGAAAGGCTTTTCCGCGCCGAAGGCTTCAAGGTGGTGCGCAACCGGCCCTATGCGGGCGGGTTTACCACCGAGTATTATGGCCGCCCGGCGGAAAACCGCCACGCCCTGCAGATCGAAGTAAACCGGGCGCTTTACATGGAAGAGCGCACGCTGGAACGCTCCGACGGGTTTGACCGCCTGCAGGTGCGGCTGAACCGCTTCATGGAAGGGCTTATGGCCGCCGAGGCCGGGATCGCCCGCGCGGCGGAATAGGCCCGCTATCTACACCAATAGTTGTATCGATGCGCGAAGCACGCTAGAGAAAATCGTGCGGGCGTGGAAATGCAATCAGGGGCAGAAGCCATGAAGGCCGATATTGACCGCCATGTCGGGGAGCGGCTGCGCCGCCAGCGCCGCCTTTTGGGGCTGACGCAGAAAGAGCTGGCCGACCGGGTCGGCATACGCTTCCAGCAGATCCACAAATACGAGACCGGA
>JBKBXK010000444.1:0-698 GCA_046314095.1 Thermaurantiacus sp.
GATCAGCCGCGCCACCAGCAGCGAAAAGAACACGGCAATCGCGACCGTCAGGCCGAACTGGCGGAAATACTGGCCCGCCACGCCGCCCATAAAGCCCACCGGCGCAAACACCGCGATGATCGAGGCCGAGATGGCCAGAACCGCCAGCCCGATCTCGTCCGAGGCATCCAGCGCGGCCCGCCATGGCGATTTGCCCCGCGCGCGGTGGCGGACGATATTCTCGATCTCGACAATCGCGTCATCGACCAGAATCCCGGTCACCAGCGTGATCGCCAGAAGGCTGATGATGTTGAGCGAAAAATCCAGCTGCGCGATCACGAAAAACGTCGGGATGATCGACAGCGGCAGCGCCACCGCCGCGATCAGTGTCGCCCGCCAGTCGCGCAGAAACAGGAACACGACGACGATGGCCAGCAGCGCGCCCTCTTCCAGCGTCTTGATGGCGGCGGAATAGTTGCCTTTGCTGAAGGTGACGGTGTCGTCGATCAGCGTATAGCTGACATCGCCCGACGACGCTGCCAGCGCCCCGGCCACCTCATCCGCCACGCTGACATCCGAGGCGCGGCTGGTGCGGAACACCTGAAAGCCGATCACATCCTGCCCGTTCAGCGTCGCAAAGCTGCGGCGTTCCTGAAACGTGTCGCGGATGGTGGCGACATCTGACAGCCGGACCGAACCGCCCGCAGGCAGCGCCACCG
>JBKBXK010000445.1:0-696 GCA_046314095.1 Thermaurantiacus sp.
CGGTGCGCATGGCGGTCTTCGACGATACATGCGGCAACCTGATCCAGATCGTTCAGTATGTGGGCGCGTGAAATCCGAGTCCGCAATACCTGTGTCGATGCGTTCGGCTCTCGAGACGCTCGCGGCCGGTGAAGGTCAGGCTGTCGGGGCTCTCCGGCGCTACTGCGGACAAGGCCGCCAGTAGCGCCGAAGACGCCCTTATCAGACTTGAGGACAACGAAAAGTACAGCAAAGATGTGCTAGTGTATGGCGGACCCGTTGAAAGGGCAAAGGCGCTACGCCACCCTCTCGATCAGACCCTTCGCCCGCGTCTCCATGGCGAGGCGCGCATCCTGCTGCGGTTTGCTCCGCGCGACTGCGGTGATGCCCTGCACGAAGTCGAAGACGCTCTCGGGCGGGCGGCCTTCCTCGGCGAGCACCGTCTCGACGATCTTGGCCGTCTCGGCCTTCGAGAAGCCGCGCTTCTTGAGGAAATCGGCGCGATCCTCGTCGGTGCGCGCGACGATCTTCTCCCGTGCCGCGCGGATGCCCTCGATGAACGGCGCCGGCGAGGAGTTGGCAAAGCGCGTCAGCGCCGGGGCCGCCTCATGCGCAAAGCGGTTCGCGGCGTATTTGGAATGCCGGATCGAGATCTCCTGGAAGTCCTCGACGCCCCAGAGATTGCGATTCTGGCAGACGGCGCGGAGATAGAAGCTC
>JBKBXK010000446.1:0-695 GCA_046314095.1 Thermaurantiacus sp.
GGAAGCGAACCTCGCCGCCGACTTCGGAGACGATGACCGAGTTGTACGGGTCCCAGGAGGCGATCACGTCGCCCTTGTCCACCTTCTGGCCTTCGACGACGAGCACCTCGGCGCCGTAGGGCACGGTGTAGGCGATCAG
Source organism: Thermaurantiacus sp. (assembly GCA_046314095.1). GTDB lineage: Bacteria > Pseudomonadota > Alphaproteobacteria > Sphingomonadales > Sphingomonadaceae > Thermaurantiacus. The sequence continues at coordinate 140 of JBKBXK010000446.1, forward strand.
CTGCCGCCCCTCGTCGTCGACAATCTTGACCTCGCCCGAGCGGCCGAGCGCGATCAGGCGCGGCTCGTCGTCGCCGTCGTACTCGACCGTGCGCAGGTTCTCGTACTGCACCGTGCCGGCGAACTTGCTCACGAGCGTGCTCTCGGCCGAGATGCGGCTCGCCGCGCCACCGATGTGGAACGTGCGCAGCGTGAGCTGCGTGCCGGGCTCGCCGATGGACTGCGCCGCGATCACGCCGACGGCCTCGCCCACCTCGACCAGGCGGCCGTTGGCGAGGTTGCGCCCGTAGCAGAGCGCGCACACCCCGCGGGGCGCCTCGCAGGCGAGCACCGAGCGGATCTCGACGGCCTCGATCGAGGTCTGCGCGATGCGGGCCGCGATCTCCTCCGTGATCAGCTCGTCCCGCGAGACGAGCAGTTCGTCCGAGATCGGGTCGCGCACGTCGTGCACCGAGACGCGGCCCAGGATGCGGTCGGCCAGCGGCTCGACGACGTCCTCGTTGTCTTTGAGCGCCTCCATGCGCACGCCGCGGAGCGTGCCGCAGTCGTGCATTGTG
>JBKBXK010000447.1:0-686 GCA_046314095.1 Thermaurantiacus sp.
GATGCCCGCGCTGGACCTGTTGGTCATCGACGAGGCGCATCACGCAGTTGCCGACAGTTATCGCCGGATCATCGATCATGTCCGGGGTGCCAATCCCGCCTGCCAAATCTTCGGCGTCACCGCCACGCCGAACCGGGGGGATCGCAAGGGGCTGCGCGAGATCTTCGACAATGTCGGCGACCAGGTCCGGCTGGGCGAACTGATCGCCTCCGGCCATCTGGTGCCGCCGCGCACCTTCATCATCGACGTCGGCGTCCAGGAACAGTTACGCGCCGTGCGCAAGACCGCCGCCGACTATGACATGACCGAGGTCGCGCAGATTATGAACCGCGCGCCGGTCACCGACGAGGTGGTTCGGCACTGGCAAGAGAAGGCGAGCGAGCGATCCACCGTCGTCTTCTGTTCCACCGTTGCCCATGCCGAAAACGTCGCAGCTGCTTTCAACAGTGCGGGCATTTCGGCAGCCGTCATCCATGGCGATCTCGATGCCGGCACGCGCCGCCGGATCCTTGCCGCCTACGCTGCGGGCGAAATCCGCGTCATCGTCAATGTCGCGGTGCTGACTGAAGGCTGGGATCATCCGCCCACCTCCTGCGTCGTGCTGCTGCGCCCCAGTTCCTACAAATCGACCATGATCCAGATGGTCGGGCGGGGCTTGCGCACGGTCGATCCCGAGGAACACCCGG
>JBKBXK010000448.1:0-677 GCA_046314095.1 Thermaurantiacus sp.
CGTCATGGCGAGGCCGAACACCAGAGCGGTCGGGGATACGGCATGACGAAGAGACAGGTGTTTCATGGGGAGTTGCAGTTCCTAGAAGGGGGCAGTTAAACGCGGCAATCTCGTAATAATGAGATAACGTATCATGCCTCTATCGCGTGCTTTCGCCAATGCAAGGCACAGCAGGCTGGTTGCTCGGGATCGGCCAGGGGTTGTTGCGTAGTTGCAACAGGCGGTCTGTCAGCAGTGCCGGAGGGCGCGGCAAGGCCCACGCGATCAAGCACGTGCATGGCCATGGGGATGTGGGAAAACTGGAGCGGGCGAAGGGATTCGAACCCTCGACCCCAACCTTGGCAAAAGCCAAGGCTATGATTTTGATTCAATATTTCAATATTTTAATTTAGCGCTCAAAAATCCGAACACGATCCGAACATTCGTCGATTCGATCAGGATTCAATCGTCTTTGCGGGAGAACGTGAGCGCCGAATTTCGTAGATAGTCTGGACATGGTCTGTTCTCACATTGGGCAGACTAGCATATGCCCATGGCATGAAGCTCGCCAAACAACCTTCGCTCTTCGACTCGCCGAACACCGTGCCAACGGCTGACTTCCCGAAAACTCGCTACCAAGGGTCTAAGCGGCGCTTGTTGGATGACCTACTGGGGGCATTCCAAGGGATTTCCGGTCG
>JBKBXK010000449.1:0-673 GCA_046314095.1 Thermaurantiacus sp.
GCTTTGCGCGAAATCTATGATCCTGAAATCCCTGTCAATATCTATGATCTCGGGCTGATCTACGGGGTTGAGGTTGACGACCAGAGCGACGTCACCATCACCATGACGCTCACCACCCCGCATTGCCCGGTGGCCGAAACCATGCCGGGCGAAGTCGAACTGCGCGCCGCGTCGGTGCCGGGGATTCGCGATGCCGAGGTCAATCTGGTATGGGAACCGGCCTGGGGCCCGCACAAGATGAGCGATGAGGCGCGCCTCGAATTGGGAATGCTGTGATGACCACGACAACAACCACCCGCGCTGCGCCCAAAGCTGCTGTCATCCTGACGCCGAGCGCGCAACGCCGCATCGCCGAGCTTATGTCCAAGGCTCCGGCGGATGCGATCGGGGTGAAGCTGTCGACCCCGCGCCGCGGTTGTTCGGGGCTGGCCTATTCGGTCGATTACGTCACCAGCGAAGCCAAGTTCGACGAGAAGATCGTCACCCCCGGCGGGGTGTTCTATATCGACGGCGCCAGCGTGCTTGACCTGATCGGCAGCGTGATGGACTGGCGCGAGGATGATTTCACCGCCGGCTTCGTCTTCGAAAACCCCAATGCCAAGGGCGCCTGCGGCTGCGGCGAGAGCTTCACCATCTGAGCCTTTGCCGCAGCGCGTCGCGCGCGTGTTGACCG
>JBKBXK010000450.1:0-278 GCA_046314095.1 Thermaurantiacus sp.
AGAAAGCGGTCGCGCCGCGCCCGGTCCAGCGCAAAGGCGCGCAGGCGGGTGCGGACGGCATCGGTGGTCAGGGGCGCTGTCGCCGCGATCAGATCGGCCACCTGAACCGCGACGGGCAGCGAATAGCCGGTGACCGGGTGAAACAGCCCCGCGCGCAGGCCCACCGGCACCGCGCCCGTCTGATGCGCCTCCCAGAACCCCGCCGCGTCATGGGCCAGCGCGATGGGCAGCACGCCCCGCTCGCGCCGGACCTCGCGGCCCTGCCAGCCGCGCGCGGC
>JBKBXK010000450.1:288-671 GCA_046314095.1 Thermaurantiacus sp.
AGTTCAGCACGGCGCGGACCAGATCACCATCGCTCAGATCAGCGCCATCGCTATAGCGCGTATCCTCGATCAGGATGCGCCTGTCGGTAAAGGGCAGCAGGTAGATAAAGCGGTATCCGTCCAACTGCGGCACGGTGGCGTCCATGATGACCGGGTGGGTCTGGCCGTGGGGGGCGTCGCATTCGATCTCGACGCCGACGAATTTCTGAAAGCCGGTGACCAGATGCGGGCCGGGCTGTGCCCCGCGCGCGTCCAGCACGCAGGGCGCGTCAAGCCGGGTGCCGTCCGACAACACCGCGTGATCCGCGCCAAGGCTGTCGATGCGCGCGCCATAGCGGACCTGCACGCCAGCCTGATCCAGCAGCCGCGCCAGCCCTGCCCCG
>JBKBXK010000451.1:0-668 GCA_046314095.1 Thermaurantiacus sp.
CGAGCACGTTCGAGGAGATCGGCACCGCGGCCCTCGACGGCGCGACCGGCGACCCGCGCATTGTCGCCACCGTCGCCGTGTTCGTGGGCATCGGCCTCGCGGGGCTGATCCTGTGGCTCACGGGTTACTTCACCGACACCGCGTCCAAGCCCACCATGCGCGTGGCCGAGACCTCCCGCACCGGCGCGGCGACCGTGGTGCTGTCGGGCATCGGCCTGGGGCTGGAATCCGCGGTCTACACCGCGACGGTCATCGCGGGCGCCGTGGTGATCCTGTACTTCGTCGCCGGCGGCGTGATCACCCTGTCGCTGTTCCTGGTGGCGCTCGCGGGCTGCGGGCTGCTCACCACGGTGGGCGTGATCGTGGCGATGGACACCTTTGGGCCCGTCTCCGACAACGCCCAGGGCATCGCGGAGATGTCCGGCGAGGTCGACGCCGAGGCGGCGCAGATCCTCACCGACCTCGACGCCGTGGGCAACACCACCAAGGCCGTCACCAAGGGCATCGCGATCGCGACGGCCGTGCTGGCCGCCACCGCGCTGTTCGGCTCGTACTCTGACGCGGTCAGCCAGGCCATGAGGGAGGCGGCCGCGCAGGCGAGCGACTTCTCCTACGAGGTGATCAACCCGCTGACCCTGGTGGGCGTCATCATCGGCGGCGCCACCGTG
>JBKBXK010000452.1:0-667 GCA_046314095.1 Thermaurantiacus sp.
CATCTATACCTCCGGCTCCACCGGCAAGCCCAAGGGCGTCGTGCACGTGCACGGCGGCTACACGGCCGGGATCGCGCACACCATGGAGGTCGTGTTCGATGCGCGGCCCGGCGACGTGATCTACACGGTGGCCGATCCGGGCTGGATCACCGGGCAAAGCTATCTCATCTGCGCGCCCTTGATGACGCGGGTGACGAGCGTGGTGTTCGAAGGCTCGCCGGTCTTCCCGCACGCGGGTCGCTTTGCCTCGATGATTGAACGCCACAATGTCACGATCTTCAAGGCGGGCGTTACTTTCCTGAAAAGCGTGATGAGCGATCCGTCGAACCTTGCCGATCTCCAGCGCTACGACATGGGGGGCTTGCGCGTCGCGACCTTCTGTGCCGAGCCCGTCAGCCCGAGTGTGCAGGCCTTCGGCATGGAGCACGTCACCGCGCAATACATCAATTCCTATTGGGCGACCGAGCATGGCGGCATCGCCTGGACGCATTTCTACGGGAATGATGACTACCCGCTGCGCCCTGACGCGCACGCCTTCCCGCTGCCCTGGGTGGTGGGCGATGTGTGGGTTGAGGACGACGAGGCAAGCGGCGGCGAGGCTCCCTTCGCCCGCGCGGCCGAGGCGGGCGGGGTCAACTGGCGGCGTGCCGAGGTGGGCGAGAAAGGC
>JBKBXK010000453.1:0-413 GCA_046314095.1 Thermaurantiacus sp.
GATCGCGTTTTCCACGATGGGTTGCAGCAACATCGAAGGCAGCTGTGCAGCAAGCGCCGCATCATCGATCTCGAAATGGGTGCGCAGGCGTTCTTCAAAGCGCATGCGTTCAATGTCGAGATAGAGTTGGAGCGTTTCAATTTCCTGCGCCAGCGTGACCTGACTGCCCGGTTCGGTGATCAGCGTGTGGCGCAAAAAGCCCGACAACCGCGTGAGCATCGCGTTGGCCGGTTCGGTCTGCTTCAAGAGCACCAGCGTGGAAATCGAATTCAGCGTGTTGAACAGGAAATGCGGATTGAGCTGATAGCGCAGCATCGCCAGTTGCGCCGCTGTCGTCTGAGCCTCCAGCCGTTCGAGCCGGTCGGCCTGTTCCTCGACCGTGAGGAAATAGTTGATCGCGTAATAAAGCGCGC
>JBKBXK010000453.1:423-665 GCA_046314095.1 Thermaurantiacus sp.
TCAGGCGCTGGGCAAAGCCGGTGTCGCGGGTTGTGCCGTAATAGATGCCCTGCACCCAGGCATCGATCGAAGCGTGGCACAACACCGCCATCATCAAGACCAGCGCTGTCACCCCCCATGTCACCAGCGGCTGGCGGCGGATCAGCTGGCGATAGATTACCGACAGCACGCAGCTGATCGAAAAGCCAGTGAAAGTGGTGACAAGAATCAGCGCAAGAAAGCTGGGTGGCTGGCCCAGCGCC
>JBKBXK010000454.1:0-664 GCA_046314095.1 Thermaurantiacus sp.
TATGAAGCACTCACCCAAAAAGGGTTGACAAACCCAAAGATGTGGTGTATAATAAGATACGTATATTACCAAAGGGGCAAAGGTCCCTTGGCATCTTTATAAGAGAAAAGAAGGAACTTTAATGTAAAAAATTTGTCTTGAAGGTAGTCCCTTGGAAAAGGGGTTGACAAAATCAAAGTGATGTTGTATAATAAAAAATAGTGATTGAGGGATTGAGCGGTCCCTTGACATCTTATCTAAAAAAGTTTAAAAACTCTTGACAAAGAAGTTTAGTTGGTATATAATTAATAGCCTGTGAAACATTAAGGAGCCTAAGAGCTCCTTGATATATTGGCAACTGAATAAGGAGGAAGGACTTCTCAGAACTGGGGGTTTTTCTGAAGAGTTTGATCCTGGCTCAGCGCGAACGCTGGCGGCGTGCCTAACACATGCAAGTCGTGCGGAGGTGTCTTTTGGCACCTCAGCGGCAAACGGGTGAGTAACACGTGAGTAACCTGCCCCCAGGAGAGGGATAACCCGGGGAAACTCGGGCTAATACCTCATAATGCCTGCTTCCACTAAGGTGGCAGGCCAAAGGTGGCCTCTGCTCTGCATGCTACCGCCTGGGGATGGGCTCGCGGCCCATCAGGTAGTTGGTGGGGTAACGGCCTACCAAGCCTATGAC
>JBKBXK010000455.1:0-664 GCA_046314095.1 Thermaurantiacus sp.
AGGCAAGCTCGATGCCTATGAGGGCGCGGCCGCAAAGCTATGGCACACCGAGCTGCAATGGGAGGTGGTGGATGTTGCGCTCCAGCTGCACGGTGGCGCCGGCTCCATGAACGAATATGCGATCGCGCGGCTCTGGCGCGATGCGCGGGTGCAGCGGATCTATGGCGGCACCAGCGAGATCATGAAGGAACTGGTCGGCCGCAGCATCTGAGCCCCAGGGCATCTTGCCGCCATGTTGAATCGCACTGCCGCTTCAACATGGTCGGAAAGAGATCCGCAACGCACTGGATTTGCGAGCAAATTTGTCGGCAGCGGTTGACCGAGGAGGTTCAGCCGCTGCGGATGTTGCTCTCGTTTCCGAGGACCGGCTGCCGGGGCATGTGCGAAAGGGCCCGGCCGTTCCGCAAGGCCGAAACAGGACACCAAAGCCCGGCGGTCGCAAAGTGGCTTCCGCCTGCACCGTTGCGCCTGTCCGCGGCAGCGGTGGCGGCGTCTCCCTAGTTCCCGATGCCCTTGCGAAGGATGTATCGACCGTCGTGGAAGGAGTCGAACAGCTGGCTCACCGCCAGATGCCGGACGGGCTGCTTCTCGTCGTCCGGCAGCAGGTTCTGCTGGCTGACATAGGCGACATACGCCGTCTCGTCGTTTTCGGCGAGCAGGTGGT
>JBKBXK010000456.1:0-658 GCA_046314095.1 Thermaurantiacus sp.
TGGTCAGGTCAACCAGTGGATCTTTGAAGATATCCAGCTCAAGCAAGAACAGGCTTACGCGCAGAAATACAATCTCAACCTGCGCCGCGATGAAGCGGGCAACTTGCTTGTTGATGTGCCGGTGCGCCGGATCAGTCCGGCAACGGCTGGCAGTCAGCCCACCGAAGAAGAAGTCGTCGGCAAGGAAAGCGTCATCATCGCCCCCGCCGATGCCCAGACCGATTTCTGGCGACGTTTTCTTGAGGTGGCGCTGGGGCGCTATTTCTTGCTGCTTGCCTGGGCAACGACCTATTTCGCGCTGCTCGCCGGCGTGCAGGCGCGCGAGGCGGAGCGGCGCGAGGAGCAGTTTCGTTCCGCCGCCAAGGCCGCCGAATTGCGGAGCCTTCGCTATCAGGTGAACCCGCATTTCCTGTTCAACACACTGAATTCCCTGTCCGCCTTGGTCATGACCGGCAAGGCTGACCGCGCCGAAGCGATGATCCAGACGATGAGCCGGTTCTATCGCCACAGCCTCGCAGACGAACTCACCAATGATGTGCCGCTGCGCGATGAATTCGATCTGCAACGGCTCTATCTCGATATTGAAGCCGTGCGGTTTCCCGAACGGCTGCGCTCGGTGTTTGACCTGCCGCCCGCTTTGGCGGACGCACGCGTGCCA
>JBKBXK010000457.1:0-647 GCA_046314095.1 Thermaurantiacus sp.
CCTCGGCATCGCCCGACAGCGCGAACTGGGCGGCCTGCGCGACATTCTCGCCCATGACCAGATGCGGCTGAACCGCGTCCCATAGCCCGCGATAGCGCAGGGCCTCTTCGGCGCGCTTGCCATAGGGGGCGTGTTCGGGATTGGCGATGGCAAAGCGCGTGATCGTGCCCGCCTGCAACGCGGCCCCAAGACTGTCCAGACGGCCATCCGCCGCCAGCGTCGAGCCGTGCGGCACCATCACCCCGATGCGCCCCACGGCATAGAGATCGCCCGTCGTCGGGGCAAAGCCGTCATCGTGCAGATCAAAGATGAACTGCTCATCCGCGGCCATGAAGATCTGGCGCGCGAAATTGCCTGTCGAGCCAAAGGACAGCCGGACAGACAGGCCGGTGTCCTGCGTGAACTGCGCGGCGATTTCCTCGATGACGAATTGCAGGTCGGCGGCGGCGGCCACGACCGGGGCGTCATCCTGCGCCATGGCCGGACCCGAGGCGATCAGCAGGGCCAGCACAGACCGCCGGATGGCAGAGAACAGGCGCATGACGAATTTTTCCGCTGATATGGTTTCGAAAACATATCGGCTGAAGATCCTTAATCCTGCAAGCGTTATTTTTGGTGGGATATATCGGTTCGCCGATCATCCGCCA
>JBKBXK010000458.1:0-642 GCA_046314095.1 Thermaurantiacus sp.
CTGCGCTTGCGGCCTCCGCGAACCCGTAAATCCAAGGCACGACGCCCATGACCGCGACCGAGCTGCTTGCTGATCTCCGCCTTATCGTCCCCGAGCTGGTGCTGGCCATTGGCGCGCTGGGACTGCTTGTGGCGGGGGTGTTCATCCGCGGTGAGCAGGCCGCCTCGCGTCTGGTGTCGCTGGCCTCCCTGGCACTGCTGGTGCTGGCGGCGGGCGTTGCGGTGTTTCTGGCCCCTGAAGGCGGCGGCACGGCCTTTAACGGCGCCATCGTGCTGGACAGTTTCGCGCTCTACGCCAAGGCCGTGGTCTTCCTTGCCGCTGCTGTGGCGCTGGTGCTGGCGGGCAATTTTCTGGAAGCCGAACGCATTGGCCGTTTTGAATATCCGGTGCTCATCCTGCTGGCGACGCTCGGCATGTCGGTCATGGTTTCGGCCAATGACCTGATCACGCTCTATCTCGGCCTCGAGCTGCAATCGCTCTCACTCTACGTGCTCGCCGCGTTCAACCGCGACAGCCTGCGCGCTTCGGAAGCGGGTCTGAAATACTTCGTGCTGGGCGCTCTCTCGTCGGGGCTGCTGCTTTATGGCTCGTCGCTGGTTTACGGCTTTGCCGGGTCAACCGAGTTTGGCGCGATTGCGCTGG
>JBKBXK010000459.1:0-637 GCA_046314095.1 Thermaurantiacus sp.
GCAGGTCTATGCCGCACTGGCCGCCCGCCAGCCGGTGGGCCATGGCGCCTTTGTCGATCTGGGCGGGCCGGTCGTGCTGTCGCGCAGCCCCGAGCTGTTCTTTGCCGTCGATGCCTCGGGCCGGATCGAGACCCGCCCGATGAAGGGCACCGCCGCCCGGCACGCCGATCCCACAGCCGACCGCGCTGCCGCCGAGGCGCTGCGCCTGTCGGAAAAGAACCGCGCCGAGAACCTGATGATCGTCGATCTGCTGCGCAATGACATCAGCCGCGTCTGCCTGCCCGGCAGCGTGCATGTGCCGCAACTGTTCGGGATCGAACAGTATGCCACGGTGCATCAGATGGTCTCGACCGTGGCCGGGCAGTTGCGCCCCGGTGTGGGTCTGGCCCAGATTTTGGGCGCGCTGTTTCCCTGCGGTTCGATCACCGGGGCGCCCAAGATCCGCGCGATGCAGATCATCGCAGAATTGGAGGACGCCCCGCGCGAGGTTTATTGCGGTGCGATTGGCTGGGTCGATCCGTCCGGCCCGATGCAGTTCAGCGTCGCGATCCGCAGCCCGTGGATGGACGCGCCGGAGCGGTTGCGGCTGAATGTCGGCGGTGGCATCGTGCATGACAGCGAGGCGGGGGCCGAATGG
>JBKBXK010000460.1:0-636 GCA_046314095.1 Thermaurantiacus sp.
CAGGTCAAGCTGCGCAAGCGGCTCGATCTGGCGCGGGATGCGGAGCGGGCCATCGACGGCGTGCCGGGGCGGATCGTGGCGGGGTGGTTTGGGGCCAGTCGCTAGGCACACAGCGACCTGATCGGGAGGTAATCCATCGCAACGCCTCCTCAGCATCGCCTTGCCCAAGCATTCCTGTTGCTTCCCGCGGCAGCGTCGCTACAACCTGAAACGATGAACCGACACACGCCCATCCACGAGTTCGTTGGGGTCGGCCTGTACTCTGTGGCCGATGCAGCGCAGCTCCTGAAGGCACCACCGCGGACACTGCGGAGGTGGCTCGATGGCTATGACTACAAGAGAAATGACGAAATCCAGCACGTTGCACCGCTCTGGAAACCAGACATCCCCAAAATTGACGATGAAATCGAACTGAGCTTTCGCGACCTCATCGAACTTCGTTTCGTACGGGCTTTCCTTGACAATGGGATTGGGCTGAAGGCTGTTCGGAACTGCCTTGAATATGCTCGGCAGTGCATACAAACGGATCGCCCCTTTTCATCTGGTCGTTTCCGGACCGATGGGCGCACGATCTTCCTCGAGAGCCTTGATGCCTCGGCTGAGCCTAAGTTGCTTGATCTGAAGGCCAAGCAGTAT
>JBKBXK010000461.1:0-632 GCA_046314095.1 Thermaurantiacus sp.
GGAACAGGAACTGATCCTCCTCCTCGCGCACGCCGACCAACTGGAATTCGCCGCGATGGGCAAACACCAGCCGTTCGGTCACCTGAGGTTCGGCCGCTGCGTCAATATGTTCGCGCCACCACAAATGAAAGCGATGGGGCAAGGCAGCGGCGTGCTCTTCGTCAAAGCCGGTCAGTGTCTGTTCGGAAATGATTAGCATCATCAAATCCTTACTTCACATATCTACCACGCCTGAGCCAAAGCGACAATCGCGCTGTGCCCCCCGGTTCGTTACGACCAGGTCGCGCGCGGCGGCAGGCTCATCAGGATTGCGTCGATGTTGCCGCCGGTTTTAAGCCCGAAGATCGTGCCGCGATCATAGACTAGATTGAACTCGGCATAGCGGCCGCGATATTCGAACATCTGCGCCTCGTCCTCAGACGTGAATTGCGTGTTCATGCGCTTGCGCACAATCGCGGGGAAGGCTTCGATGAACTGCTTGCCGATATCCTTGATGAATTCGAAATTGGCATCGAAGCTGGCATCATCGGCGCATTCGAGATGGTCGCAAAAAATCCCGCCAACCCCGCGATGAACCTGCCGGTGGGGGATGTAGAAATAATCCTCCGCCCACTTGGCATAACGCTCGTAAT
>JBKBXK010000462.1:0-364 GCA_046314095.1 Thermaurantiacus sp.
GGGCGCACGGTCGACTTCAAGCAGACGCTGATCATCCTGACCTCGAACCTCGGATCGCAGGCGCTGTCGCATCTGCCCGAAGAGGCCGACGCCTCGGATGCCCGCCATCAGGTGATGCAGGCGGTGCGCGGCCATTTCCGGCCCGAATTCCTGAACCGGCTGGACGAGATCATCATCTTCCGCCGCCTGTCGCGGTCGAACATGGACGGGATCGTCAAGGTTCAGATGGCCCGGCTGGAAAAACGGCTGGCGGCGCGCAAGATCGTGCTGGATCTGGACGATGGCGCCCGGATGTGGCTGGCCGATCAGGGCTATGACCCGGTGTTCGGCGCCCGCCCGCTGAAACGCGTGGTCCAGCGCGCGC
>JBKBXK010000462.1:374-624 GCA_046314095.1 Thermaurantiacus sp.
CAAGACCCGCTGGCCGAGCTGTTGCTGTCGGGCAAGGTGCTGGACGGCGCCACGGTCAAGGTCACGGCGGGGCCGGACGGTCTGATCGTGGGCAACCTTGTGGGCCGGGCGGGTGACAGGCTCAGCGCGGTCGGCGAAGGGCCGCGCCCCGATGTGCCTGTTCACTGATCACGGGCACTGACTGACGACAAGGCCCCGGTTCGCGCCGGGGCCTTTCATCATCCGGGCGGCGTCAGAACCGGCGGTTCAG
>JBKBXK010000463.1:0-621 GCA_046314095.1 Thermaurantiacus sp.
GCTGGCCGCGCCGCCGAGAGGCTGGACCAACTGGAGCGTCATGATGCTATTCACCGCCAGATGCTGGATGCGGCCGCCCGCCGCCCTCGCAGCCGCGACGATCTTCTTGACCGCCTGCGCGGCGGGGAATTCTGACACCCTGCGGCGAGCCTGCCCGCCTTTGGTGGAGTACGGCCGGGCTGAGCAGGCGCGCGTGGCCGAGGAAGTGGACGCGCTGTCTGAGGGGGCCGTGATTGCTGAATGGCTGGCGGATTATGCTGTGCTGCGCGCTCAAGCGCGCGCGTGCCAGACACCATGAGCCCCGCCACATCAAAATCTTCTTGGCCGGATGGCCCGCTCTTCTGTGGGGGTCTGCTTATGCCCGAGCACGGCATATCCCGTACTTATTCAGTTGGAACCTGAAGGCGCAACTTCAGCCTTGTTCGAACATGCTGAAATTCGGGCTCTCCTCCAGCTTAGGGTCACGCACTGCCTGGGAAGCTACCGTTGAGCGAAAACACTCAGGGCTCGAAGCTTTTCAGATAGGCTTCAATCTCGCCGACCAATCCCTGATCAACCCCTGCCTTTGCGCGCAATTCACCCAGAGCGTCCTGCGCTTTCGCCAAACCCGTCCATTCGATG
>JBKBXK010000464.1:0-620 GCA_046314095.1 Thermaurantiacus sp.
GACGCGGCGCTCATGCTCCACATTTTCCTCCGCCTTGCCGATGCTGGCGGCATCGAGCACGACCGAGATCAGCCGGTCATTGGCGGTATCTGCGCTCACGCACTCTCCCCTTCGCTATCGGCGTGGTCTGGCCGGGCCGCAGCCTTCCACGGATCAGACAGATCGGCCAGCACCAGATCGACGCATTCCACGTCCAGCCGCATCGCCCCGCCACCGGCAAAGGTCAGCAGGATCGCACCGCTGGGCGTTTCAGGAGTGCTGGTGTCCGGCTCGAAGGTCAGCGAGAGCAGGGAGACAAAGGCATCAGGCGCACCGCGCTTGAGGCGCTGGGCCTTCACCGACAGTACAGAGCCGATCTGCAGGCCGGAGCGGATGCGTTCGCCTTTTCCCTTCTCACCCGCCTCCCAGCGATAGCGGGAGAAGACTGCCGTGAAGGCGCGGGCCTTCGCGTCAAACTTCAGATCACCCATGCGGGCAATGGCGTCCTGCAGCGCAGCCGAGACCGGCGGCAGATCCCCCTCATCCTGACCGATCAGACGCAGCCGTGTCGCGCTCATGCTGGCTCTTTCTCCCGGCGGATATCCGCCCCGCAGGCGGAGAGTTTTTCCTCCAGCCGTTCA
>JBKBXK010000465.1:0-613 GCA_046314095.1 Thermaurantiacus sp.
ATCACCGCATCAAAACGCGAGCAGGAACTCGGCAAGGCCGACATGTCCGTCACGGCGGTGAGTGGCGCGGATCTGGCGGCGCAAGGCATTGCCACGGTTGAAGACCTGCAGAAGGTGTTCCCGGGCGTTTCCACCGGCATGCGTGGCAACCGGGTCTATTCCAATGTCACCGTGCGCGGCATGTCCTCACCGGATTACTTCAACCCGACGGTTCAGGTCTATATCGACGGCGTGCCACAACTGCCGTCGGTCTTCGCCCAGCCTTTGGGGGATGTGGAGCGGGTGGAGCTTCTGCGCGGCCCGCAGGGCACGCTCTACGGCGCCAATGCCTATGGCGGCGTCATCAACATCATCACCCGCAGGCCGGACAAGAACCGCTACTACATTCAGGGCAACATTTCCCCCAACGAGCCCGGCACGGAAGCCGGCGGCACGATTGCGGTGATCCCCGGTTCCCTGTTCCTGGATTTCGCTGCGAATTACAGCTATTTCGCCGGGGACATCGATAACGCCACCAGCGGCAAGGACAATGTGAACATTGCCGGTGAAGGCGGTGGCCGCGCCACCTTGCGCTATGCGCCCGAAGGCGGTGATTTCGACGGGCTGATTTCCT
>JBKBXK010000466.1:0-612 GCA_046314095.1 Thermaurantiacus sp.
ATGGCGGGCCGCTCAGCCAGGAACAGTTTAACCGGCTGCGCAGCGAACTCGACAGCGCTTTTTCAGGATCGGGCAATGCAGGAAGGCCGATGCTGCTTGATGGCGGGCTGAAATGGCAATCGATGGCGCTGTCACCGGCCGACATGGATTTTGCGACCCTCAAAAGCGCGGCAGCGCGCGACATTGCGTTGGCTTTTGGCGTCCCGCCGATGCTGCTCGGCCTGCCGGGTGACAACACTTATTCCAATTACCGCGAAGCCAATCGCGCCCTCTGGCGGCTCACGCTTCTGCCACTTGCACACAAGCTTTTGAGCGCGCTCGCCGAAGCCCTGAGCCCGTGGTTTGCCGACGCTGAACTCACCATCGATCTCGATCTCGTGCCCGCCCTGTCGGAAGACCGCGAGCGGCTGTGGTCGCAGGTTTCCGATGCCGATTTCCTGACCCGCGCGGAGAAGCGCGAATTGCTGGGCTTTGACCCTGAGGAGAATGCCCCATGAAGCGACAAGACGTGCTGGCCAGCCTGATGGCGCAAGCAAGGGAAGAAGGCGCATCGCTGGTTACGATGCGCGCTATTGTCGAAGAAAGCAGCATGCTCGGCACAGATCGCGCTTT
>JBKBXK010000467.1:0-609 GCA_046314095.1 Thermaurantiacus sp.
GGCTGAGTTGGCCCATGCCTTCGCTGCTCCGGAGGAGACGTACAAGCCGCTGACGGCGGCAGAGGTGATCGCGCGGAACCGGGGCTGAGCCGGTGCCCGCCATTCGCATTCAGCAAGGGGCGTCCCAACGCCTCGATGACATCTACCACTACACCCGCGACAGGTGGGGTGTTGCGCAAGCCGAGACGTACATCACCGGCCTGTTCGCAGCCTTCGAGAGGATTGCAGCTCACGGTGTCGCATCAAAGCCCATCCCGGCAGAGTTCGGCGTCGAAGGGTTCTTCTTTCGATACGAGCGCCATTTCGTCTATTGGCGGCATCTCTCGAATGGCGACATCGGTATCGTGACCATCCTGCACGAACGCATGCACCAAATCGACCGCTTTCGGGATGACTTTGGTTCGCGCTGACTAACGGGTTTTCCAAAGTCCGTCAGATTTGTGCAGGGTTTGACCTGCCCCCCGGAAGTTCCCTCGCTGTGATGTAGAGTCTGCCCGACCTGAAGGAGCAGACGACATGAGGAAAAGCCGTTTCACCGAAGCGCAAATTATCGGGATGATCAAAGAGCAGGAGGCCGGGTTGCCGACCGCTGATCTGTGCCGGAAGCAC
>JBKBXK010000468.1:0-608 GCA_046314095.1 Thermaurantiacus sp.
TATAGTAACGGACTTGGTTGCTTTGTCGCTTCCAAGTCTGCCCATTGAGCCGAGGGAGGCAGTGCGGCAACGCTAAATGGCCGCGTTGGAGAATGGCGTTTCACAACGACCGTCGAGGCGAATGGCTGCTATGTCCGGGTACAGCGCCCCCCTCCCATGGTTCCTCCCAGGCGTGATCCGTATACGGGGGGGCTGAGCGCGGCATTTCGCTAGCGACTGGCTTTTTCACCGGGGAATCCACTTGGAAGCCAGCCCGGCGGCCCTGCGGGAAATTGTGACTCAATTTCAGAACGTTATCCGACAGCATTGGTGGCCAGGGTGGATTCCTTTTGGAAGCCAGGGAATCCACTTGGTGGGTTCTTTTGGCCAGAAAAGCCACCTTCGGAAGCCACCCTCAGGCCAGATCGGCAGAACACCTTGATTCCACGCCACAAAATGGATTGACATTTCTAGCCCCCTTGACGTACCCCTTGATTGTCGAAGAGTTGCGCCCGGAGGAAACCCCTCGCGGGCGCTTTTGTTTTCCCCCATCGCGGACCCTGACAGAGCCACCGGCGTTTGCCGGGGCTAGCATTGGTCTGTCCGCCCTGCCCCGGATCCGAACCCCA
>JBKBXK010000469.1:0-605 GCA_046314095.1 Thermaurantiacus sp.
ATCGCGGTCGCGCTGGCGGGTCCGGCGGTGAATATCGTGATCTGGGCGGTTCTGATGGTGCTGCTCGGCGGACGGCTGGCCCCGATGGAGCAGATGATCGATCCGGGTGGCGGGATGACGGGATTTCTGAGCCGGCTGGCCAGCGTGAACCTGTTTCTGGCCGTGTTCAACATGCTGCCCGCCTTTCCGATGGATGGCGGCCGCGTGTTGCGCGCCGCCCTCGCCTCCCGCATGGGACGGGTGCGCGCCACCGAGATTGCGGCCATGGCGGGCCGTGCGCTGGCTTTCGGCATGGGCTTTCTGGGGCTGATGTCGGGCAATCCGTTCCTGATCCTGATCGCGGTATTCATCTTCTTCGCCGCAGGCGCTGAGGCGCAGGATGTCTCGATGCGCGCCCTCTCGCGCCGCTTTACCGCACGCGATGCGATGATCACCGCCTACGAGCCGCTGGGACCGCAAGACACGCTGCACAGTGCCGGACAGGCGCTGATCCGCACCACGCAGCACGAATTTCCCGTGATCGACCCCGATGGCCGCGCCTTGGGGCTGCTCACACGACAAAGCATTCTGGCCGCTGTCGGCGATCCGGCGCGACAGATGACGCG
>JBKBXK010000470.1:0-274 GCA_046314095.1 Thermaurantiacus sp.
TCCGGCGCTGGGGTAGGGGGACGCGGTGCGCTGCCCGTTCTGCTCCAATCCCGATACGCAGGTAAAGGACTCACGTCCTTCCGAGGACGGGCAGGCAATCCGCAGGCGGCGGCAATGCCCGGCCTGCGGCGCGCGCTTCACCACGTTCGAGCGGGTGCAGCTGCGCGATCTGCAGGTGATCAAGTCTGACGGCAAGCGCGTGCCCTTCGAGCGCGACAAGCTGGTCCGCTCGGTGCTGCTGGCCGCACGCAAGAGCTCGATTGACCGGGAACGC
>JBKBXK010000470.1:284-604 GCA_046314095.1 Thermaurantiacus sp.
GATGGTCTCGGGCATCGTGCGGCGGCTGGAAAGCGGCGGCGATCCCGATATCCCCTCCAAGCGCATTGGCGAGCTGGTCATGGAAGGCCTGCGCAATCTCGATCCGGTGGCCTATGTGCGCTACGCCTCGGTCTATCGCGATTTCCGCGAGGTGGCGGACTTTTCCGAGTTCATACGCGGCGAGAAGCTGGCCGATGAGGCCGAAGAGGACGAAGACGGGGCGAAGGAATGAGCGGATTTGCGCGTGTCACGCTGAAGCTGGCGACCTCGCTGGATGGCAAGATAGCGCTGGCCAACGGCCAGTCCCAGTGGATTACCGG
>JBKBXK010000471.1:0-600 GCA_046314095.1 Thermaurantiacus sp.
AGATCGGTAATTCTCGATAGTCGCTACAAACGCGAGCTTAGTAGGATTGCTGACCCAGATGGAAAGGATGATGACCTGAAAGACCTAAAAGATGATCCTGATTTTATTTCGATCGTAAATGGATTGGGCTCGAGATAAATCAAGATCAGAACCTGCTGCAGGGCTACGGTGGCGTGCCGGTTCACGATCTATGCCGTGAGCATGGCATGAGCATCGCGTCCTTCTACAAGTGACTGCAAAGTGTGTTGGTTTGCATGGGCGTTATTGATGTAACCGCCCACCAAATTCCTAAGTCGAGACTGAACGACCGCAATGTTTGCATGCTGCGGCTCCTGTGCCGCAACGCCACAAGTCGGCTTCCCGCCCGGCGCGCCGGTCACCTGAGCAAGGCGAGACGCTGGTCATTATTAAGCCCATGCTTTCACCGGCACGCCCGCGCCTGATCACGAAGGACCGCGTAGTCGCCGAGCATCCGGACGATGACGGCACCTTCCGGCAGCGCCTCGACCTCGACTGCCGCATGTGCCTCATCGGCGGCGCTGTATTCCACCACAGGCGGGCAGGGCGCTTGGACATTAGAACCGTCCATCGCGCAGCCGG
>JBKBXK010000472.1:0-597 GCA_046314095.1 Thermaurantiacus sp.
GCAGACCGTCGGCACCCAGCTGACCGAGGCTATCCGCGCCCATGCCCCCCTCGGCCGCGCCGCGGCGCGCACGGCGGCCCTTGAGGCGCTGCGACAGGTTCGGATCTCGGAACCGGCGCGGCGGATGCGGCAGTATCCGCACGAGCTGTCCGGCGGCATGCGCCAGCGCGTGATGATCGCGATGGCCCTCGCGCTGCGTCCGGCGGTGCTGATCGCGGACGAACCGACTACGGCGCTCGACGTCACCGTGCAGCGCGAGGTGCTGGACCTTCTGCGCGACCTGCAGGCCTCGACCGGCACCGCCGTGATCCTGATCACGCATGACATGGGCGTGGTCGCCGAAACGGCGGACCGCGTCGTCGTGATGCAGGGCGGTCGGCTGGTCGAGGAGGGAACAACAACGCAGATCTTCGCCGAACCCCGCGCCGCCTACACGCGCGAGCTGTTGGCGGCCGTCCCTCGCCTCGGTGCAGGCGCCGAGCGCGCCTTAGCCGCGCCCCCCGAGGCACCGGTTCCGGTCGCGCGCCTATCGAACGCCTCGGTTCATTATGACGTGGGCGCGAACTTTCTCGGCCGCCCGACCCACCGCGTCCACGC
>JBKBXK010000473.1:0-587 GCA_046314095.1 Thermaurantiacus sp.
GGAACATAACTCAGGGAGCTGCTGATGACCTTTGCCTTTCCGCGCCGTTCGATCCTTGCTGCCGTTGCTGCCGTTGCGGCCTTCGCCTTGGCCGGGCCCGCCCTGGCCGAGGATCCGCCGGTGATCGCGGCCGCCGCCGACCTGAAATTCGCCGTGACCGAGATTGCCGCAGCCTTCGAGGCGGATACCGGCAAGAAGGTGGAGGTCTCGCTGGGATCGACCGGCAACTTCGCAACGCAAATCCGCCAGGGCGCGCCGTTCCAGATGTTCATGGCGGCGGACGAGAAGTTCATCAAGCAACTGGCGGCCGAGGGGCTGGCGCGCGACGAGGGCACGCTCTACGCCGAGGGCCGCATCGTCATCATGGTGCCGCACGGCTCGAAGCTGACGGCGGATGCGGCGATGGACAATCTCGCCGCGATGATCGAGGCCGGCACGCTGACGAAATTCGCCATCGCCAACCCCGAACATGCGCCCTACGGCCTGCGCGCCGAAGAGGCGCTGCGCCATCGCGGGCTCTGGGACAGCATCCAGCCCTACCTGATCCTGGGCGAGAATGTCAGCCAGGCCGCACAATTCGCGCTGTC
>JBKBXK010000474.1:0-585 GCA_046314095.1 Thermaurantiacus sp.
TCGAGATCAAGAACGCGATCCTGGGCGAGGGCGCCAAGGCCAACCACCTGGCC
Source organism: Thermaurantiacus sp. (assembly GCA_046314095.1). Taxonomy (GTDB): domain Bacteria; phylum Pseudomonadota; class Alphaproteobacteria; order Sphingomonadales; family Sphingomonadaceae; genus Thermaurantiacus. The sequence goes on from JBKBXK010000474.1 coordinate 54, forward strand.
TATCTGGGCGACGCGACGGTCGGGGCGGGCGCCAACATCGGCGCGGGCGCGATCACCTGCAACTATGACGGGGTGAACAAGCACCGCACCGAGATCGGCGCGGGCGCCTTCGTCGGCACCAACAGCGCGCTGGTCGCCCCGGTGCGGATCGGCGACGGGGCCTATGTCGCCTCGGGCTCGGTCGTGACAGAGGACGTGCCCGGCGACGCGCTGGCCGTCGCCCGCGCGCGCCAGGTGACGAAGCCCGGGCTGGCGGCGCGGCTGCGCGCGCGGCTGAAGGGCGGGCGATGACCGCGATCTGGGCCGCACTGCCCCCGGAAGCGCCCGCGATCTTCACCCTTCTGGTTCTGGCCGGGACCTTCGCAGCCTTCGTGCGAGAGCGGCTGCCCCCCGAGCTGATCGCCGTCAGCGCGCTGGGGGTGCTGCTGGCGGCCGGCGTGATCGACAGCGCGCGGGCCTTCGCGGCGATGGCCAATCCCGCCCCCGTCACCATAGCGTGCATGTTCGTGCTGTCCGCGGCGATGGTGCGGGT
>JBKBXK010000475.1:0-583 GCA_046314095.1 Thermaurantiacus sp.
GGCCTGCGGGGCCGATATCCGCCGGGAGAAAGAGCCAGCATGAGCGCGAAACGTCTGCGCCTGATCGGTGAGGATGAGCGGGATCTGCCGCCGGTGTCCGCCGCGCTGCAGGACGCCATTGCGCGTATCGGCGATCTGACCTTCGACGCGAAGGCCCGCACCTTCACCGCCGTCTTCTCCCGCTATCGCTGGGAGGCAGGCGCGAATGGCAAGGGCGAGCGTATCCGTTCCGGGCTGCAGATCGGCTCGGTGCTCGCGGTAAAGGCGCACAGGCTGAAGCGCGGTGTGCCGGACGCCTTCGTCTCCCTGCTCTCGCTCACCTTCGAGCCGGATGGAGACACGCCCGAGACGCCCGGCGGCACGATAGTGCTCACCTTTGCCGGCGGCGGGGCGATGCGGCTGGAGGTGGAGTGCGTCGATCTGGTGCTGGCCGATATTTCCGATCCGTGGAAGGCTTCGGCGCGTCCTGATCATCCGGAAGGGGATACGCCGTGAGCGCGGACACCGCCCAAGACCGCCTGATCTCGATCATTCTCGACGCTGCCAGCATCGGCAAGGCGGACGAGAATGTGGAGCATGAACG
>JBKBXK010000476.1:0-582 GCA_046314095.1 Thermaurantiacus sp.
TCATCGCGGCCGCAGGTTAAGGCGTTTCGCTTCAACAAAGACGCAGATGATGCGCTTGTAACTTGGTGGCGCAAAAGCTAGGGCGGGCCGCTGGTTGTGTTTCGGTGCATCACGGGCCTGTAGCTCAGCGGTTAGAGCTGGCCGCTCATAACGGCTAGGTCGCGGGTTCGAATCCTGCCGGGCCCACCGGACCGCTGATGAAAGCCAGCATCGAAGTTAAGTGTCGGGGAGTAGCGCAGCCTGGTAGCGCATCTGCTTTGGGAGCAGAGGGTCGCAGGTTCGAATCCTGTCTCCCCGACCACTTTTCAAATATCGCATTGAATTAAAACCGCTTTCATCGGTTCGGTGAGGCGGTGGTGCACATAGTGTATCACATACGGTTTCACCGAACTCCTGTTCGGAGATCCTTCAATGCCCAAAATCCCCTTCACCATGCGTCGCTCGGGCCGCTACTACTTCCGCAAGCGTGCGCGTTGGCAAAATGGCAATGATGTCACAGCCATAGTATCGTTGGAAACGTGCTGCGCTCAGGAAGCCCGGATTCGCGGCGCAGCCCTGTCGGCGCATTTCGAGAAGGTGAAG
>JBKBXK010000477.1:0-580 GCA_046314095.1 Thermaurantiacus sp.
TTCGCAGCCGTAGCCATGGGAATGTACTCCGCGACGGGCGCCGAGAGACTCTCTCTCAGCCCTAAACCCGTCACGGAGCTAAGCGCCGCCCTCTTCCTCTAAAGGGGGCAGCGCCACGGAACGGAATTGGGGGCACGCGGAAGCGCAAAAGCCGGAGACACGGAAAACCGCATCTCCGGCTTTGCGGAATGTCAGGCGGCTCGATCGAGCAGCTTCTTCGCCTTGGCCTCCATGTCGAGGCGAGCATCCTGATGGGGCTTGTCGCGCGCGACGGCGGTGATGCCCTGCACGAAATCGAAGATGCTCTCGGGCGGGCGGCCTTCCTCGGCCAGCACCGTGTCGATGATCTTGCCGGTCTCGGCCTTCGAAAACCCGCTGCGGCGCAGGAAGTCGGTGCGATCCTCGTCGCTGCGCGCCACGATCCGCTCGCGGGCCGCCCTGATGCCGTTGACGAAAGGTAGCGGCGAGGAATTGGCGAAGTTCGCCAGCGCTGGCGCTGCCTCATGAGCGAAGCGGTTGGCGGCATATTTGGAATGGCGGATGGTGATTTCCTCGAAGTCCTCCACGCCCCAGAGATTTC
>JBKBXK010000478.1:0-579 GCA_046314095.1 Thermaurantiacus sp.
GCCGCGCAGCCGGGTGCGGAAATTCTCCCGGCCGACGACCGAATTGACCTCCGAATAGGCGTATTCGACATCGGCGTTGAAGCCCCACTGGGCCAGCTCGCGCCTTATGTTCAGGCCGAACGTGTAATCCTCGCGCGAGGTATTGCCGCTATCAAAGCGCACCCCGAGGCTCACCCGCCCGTTCCACAGATCGGACTGGCCTGCCGCTGCGATGCGCGCAAGCCACCACGGCGCGGCAACCACGCCATTGATCAGGCTGGTCTCGTCTTCCTCTTCCGGCAGGATGACCGGCTCCACCGGTTCGGCCGCTGCGTAGGGGATTTCCACCGTCAGGCCGAGCGCCGTGCGCGCCGCGTCGCCTTCGCCAAACACGTCTGCCGCGGCGACGATCTGCTCTGCCGAATGGGTCAGCGCGATAAGGCGCACTGCGTCCTCGAACCGCTCCGGGCCTTGCGTAGCGGCTGCCTGTAACAGCCCGGTCAGCGCCTCAGGCAAGGGCTCGTCGGCGAGAACCGGCGCGGCACAAAGGCCGACGGCAAGCACAGCCGCTCCGGCGCGCAGGGCATTGGCAAACGACAT
>JBKBXK010000479.1:0-575 GCA_046314095.1 Thermaurantiacus sp.
GTCGAGATCCCGCAGGAAGCCTTCATCAAGGCCCTCAAGATGGACGAGTGAAACAAAATACCGGCGAACCTGCTCTGCCGGGTATTGTTTCTGTCCGCAAGGATCAGCCAAGGCATGGCGCCAGCGCCATGCCTTTTTCAGTGTAGCAGGGCTTTCGATGCTGACGCATCACGCCTCGAAAATACTCAAGCGCCACACGGGCTTGACCAACTCTCGATAAGTCGAGCTCATCGAGAGTTGATTTTACATCACGGCACCAACCTGCCAGGGCACGAACTCGTTGTCGCCGAGGCCGAGGGCTTCGGATTTCGACTTCTGGCCCGAGGCAACGGCAAGGATCATGTCGAGGATTTCCTCGCCCTTGGCTTCAAGGCTGATGCCTTTCGACAGCACGTCACCGGTGTTCAGGTCCATGTCTTCCGGCATGGCGTTGAACAGGAAGTCATTGGTGGCCACCTTGATGGTGGGCGCAGGCTTGGAGCCGAAGGCAGAGCCGCGGCCCGTGGTGAAGACCACCAGCTGTGCGCCGCCCGCAATCTGGCCCGTCGCCGACACGGGGTCATAGCCGGGGGTGT
>JBKBXK010000480.1:0-575 GCA_046314095.1 Thermaurantiacus sp.
TGCCGAGAGCGCACGCATCCGCCGAGTTTACCAGAAATGACGGCTTCTTCGCACAACTAATCATTGATTCGGCTGGATCAGATCAGGGGCTTACGCTTTCTGCGGCGGCAGATGCTGTCGCCAGCAACATGCAAGTTTACGTTGGTGAGCAGAATTTTGAACTACTCATGCGCGGCACAAACACAGAAATCCGCGACAGTGAGATTATTGTCTATCAGGCAAGGATTGAAGGGATTCCGTTTATCTATGCAAACACAATCTACGTTGGGCGAAACGAGACGATCCAAATGGTCACTTGGCGTATTTCTGAGGAACTAACGGCCGACGATCGTTCTGCACATTTAGACTTCGGCAACGGCCTAGTTCTCATGCCGAGCTTCTGAAATCGGGGGCCTCAAGGTCGCGGCCCTACGACAACTAAGGCACTGAGCAATGCCCACCACCCGCGAAACCGTCCTCGCCGCGCTGCACGCGCGGCTGCAGCCGCTTGCCGCCCCCACCTTGCGTGACGAGGTTCTGCCCGAGAGAATCCCAGCAGTAGGGCTAATCATCCTGCGCGACGGCCAGCCGGGCGA
>JBKBXK010000481.1:0-572 GCA_046314095.1 Thermaurantiacus sp.
CGCCGGTGATTACGACGTTATGCGTGCCGCTGATCGCGGGCAGCGCAGGCGCGGGCAGGTCCGGCAGATCGAACGCCTCGGCCTTGGGGCGGCGCAGCTTGCCGCCGCGCACCGATACAAAGCTGGGGCAAAAGCCTTTGACGCAGCTGAAATCCTTGTTGCAGCTGGATTGCTCGATCTGGCGCTTGCGGCCCAGTTCTGTGTCCAGCGGCACGATCGAGACGCAGTTCGACTGAACCGAGCAGTCGCCGCAGCCCTCGCACACCTCGGGATTGATCCAGACGCGGCGGTCGGGGTCGGGAAACTGGTTCTTCTTGCGCCGACGCCGTTTTTCCGCCGCGCAGGTCTGGATATACAAAATCGCGCTGACCCCCGGCGCGGTTTCCAGCGCGCGCTGGACGGTCATCATCTGCGCGCGTTCCTCGAACCGCAGGCCCTGCGGGAATTGCGCACGGTCCACGTCTTCCTTCTCATCATAGACGACAGTGACCGGGTTCACGCCCATCGCCACCAGTTCGCGCGCGATCTGAGGCGCGGTCAGCCCGCCCTCGTTCGGCTGGCCGCCGGTCATC
>JBKBXK010000482.1:0-571 GCA_046314095.1 Thermaurantiacus sp.
GGCCCCAAGGGCACTCTGACGCTCGGCCTGTCCGACCTCATCGACTACAAGGTCGAAGATGGCGAGATCAAGGTCAAGCCGGCCAATGACGGCAAGCAGGCACGCGCATTCTGGGGCATGCAGCGCACGCTGGTGTCGAACCTGGTTGAAGGCGTGACCGAGGGTTTCACCAAGACCCTCGTCATCAAGGGCGTCGGTTACCGCGCCAACGCGCAAGGCAACAAGCTCAAGCTTCAGCTTGGCTACAGCCATGACGTTGATCTTGATGTTCCCGCCGGTCTGGAAGTGAAGACGCCGGATCAGACCACCGTTGAGATTTCGGGCATCGACAAGCAGGCCGTTGGCCAGTTTGCCGCCGAAATCCGCCGCTGGCGTAAGCCTGAGCCCTACAAGGGCAAGGGTATTGCCTATCGCGGCGAGTTTATCTTCCGCAAGGAAGGGAAGAAGAAGTAAGATGGCAAAGCTTTCTCTTTTTGATCGCCGTCGCCGCCGGGTTCGCACTGCGCTGCGTGCCCGCGCTGGTGGCAAGCCCCGTCTGTCGGTGCACCGCACGGGTCGCCACATCTACGCC
>JBKBXK010000483.1:0-568 GCA_046314095.1 Thermaurantiacus sp.
AGCCCGATCAGGGTGAAGATCTTGCGCCGGGCATACTGCCCCTCGGTCACCGTGAACTCGCCGTTGAGATAGACAGCACCCGTCGATCCGCGCGTGGCATAGCCGCCGGTCCAGCCCTGCGAGGCATCGTCGAAACCGCCGGGCCGGATGGTCAGGCGCACCTTGGCCAGCGTGCCCTTCGGGATCAGGTTGGTGTTGCTCTGCGCGTCGTTGAAATCGTTCCAGGAACCCATGGGGAACCTCCTTTTCTGATCAGGATTGCGGTTGGGATTGGGCGTCAGCCGCCGGATCGGCGGGTGGCGGGGTGTAGGTCAGGCGCTTGGGCGCTGGCGCGACGGGGGCGCGGATCTTCGTCATCAGGCGGCCGAGGTGAGGCTCCTCGACCTGATCCAGACGGCCGGAGCGATCCTTGGCCGGAAAGCCCCAGGGGTTGATCGTGTGGCAGACGAAGGCGCGATAGGGATCGCCATCGGCCTTAAGCTCGGCCATGGTGATCACCTCGTCGACGATCCCCGGCAGCTCCAACCCGGTCTTCGAGCCGTCGATCTGCGGCTGGAAAACCTTGCGA
>JBKBXK010000484.1:0-566 GCA_046314095.1 Thermaurantiacus sp.
TCGCCGCGCAGGCGGGTGCGGAAATTGTCCCGGCCCACGACCGAGTTGATCTCCGAGTAGGCGTAATCGATATCGGCGCGGAAACCCCACTGGGCGAGCTCGCGCCGGACCTGCAGGCCGAACGTGTAGTCCTCGCGCGCGGTATTGCCGCTGTCAAAGCGCACGCCAAGGCTTGCCCGGCCATTCCACAGGCTGGACTGGCCCGCCGCCGCGATCCGCGCCATCCAGAACGGCATGGTCACCACACCATTGATAAGGCTGTAATCGGTGTCTTCGGCGTCAGTATCGATCTCGCCCGTCCCGGCCACCAGCACCGGTTCGGCCGGTTCGATGCCAAGCGCTGCGCGTGCGGCCTCGCCCTGGCCAAACCCGTCCGCTGCGGCTGCGATCTGCTCGCCCGGATGAGTCAGCGCCACCAGCCTTACCGCGTCGGCAAAGCGTTCAGGCCCTTCGCCAGCCGCCGCCTGCAGAAGCCCGCTCAGCGCCTCTGGCAGGGGCTCTGCGGCCTGTGCAGGCGGTGTGCAAAGGCTGATGGCAAGCGCAGCGGTACAGGCGCGCAGCAGCAG
>JBKBXK010000485.1:0-566 GCA_046314095.1 Thermaurantiacus sp.
CTGGCAGATACCCCCGCAGGGCCAGGGCATGAGCGTCCTGCAAATGCTCAACATCCTCGAAGGCTACGACCTTGCCTCTATGGGCTTCATGAGCGCAGACGCGCTGCACGTGATGATCGAGGCCAAACGCCTTGCTTTTGAGGACCGGGCCCGCTTCTACGCTGATCCCGCCTATCAGCCCGCGCCCGTCGAATGGCTGCTGTCGGAGGAATACGCCGCCGAACGGCGCGCACTCATCTCGATGGACCGTGCCATGGAGCGCGTCGGCCCCGGCGACCCGCCCCAGATCGAGCATAATGACACGACCTATCTCCCCGTCGCCGACAGCAATGGCATGATGGTCTCGCTCATCCAGTCGAACTATCGCGGCATGGGGGGGGGTGTGGTGCCGGACGGTCTGGGCTTCTTGTTCCAGAACCGGGGCGAGGCCTTCTCCATGGATGACGGCCACCCCAATGTGTACGAGCCCGGCAAGCGGCCCTTCCACACCATCATTCCCGGCATGGTGACCTATAATGGCGAGGGCTATCTGAGCTTCGGCGTGATGGGCGGCGGCATGCAGCCGC
>JBKBXK010000486.1:0-563 GCA_046314095.1 Thermaurantiacus sp.
GCGCGCGTTCATGGGTGAGCGCCTTGCGGGTCTCGTTCCAGCTTATCCGTACCAGCGCTTCGTCCAGTGGGACGAAGGCGGCTTCGAGCGCGTCATCGCCCGCCACCGGCTCGCCCGCCTGCCACTGGCAGGCATAGTCGATCATCACGAAATGGCCGTGCGCAGTGATGGACTGGAACACATCGATCAGCCCGGCAATACGCGCGGTGATGCCGGTCTCCTCGTGCAGCTCGCGCGCCAGCGCGGCCTCCAGCGGCTCGCCATATTCCACGCTGCCGCCGGGGATGGACCAGAGGCCCTTAAAGGGCTCCTTGCCGCGCCGGATGAGCAGGACGGTGTCATCGCGCCAGACCACGCCGCCGACACTGAGCACAGGACGCTGCAGGGCCATTACCGGCCTGTCTGGGCGCGATGGCGCAGCATCTGGTCCGCCAGCACCAGCGCCATCATCGCTTCGGCCACCGGCACGGCGCGGATGCCGACGCACGGATCATGGCGGCCCTTGGTGATCACCTCGATAGGTTCCAGATCGCGGTTGAGGCTCTGGCGGGGAATGCGGATGG
>JBKBXK010000487.1:0-563 GCA_046314095.1 Thermaurantiacus sp.
CCGCAGGCTATGGCGGGGCACCCGCCGCCATCCAGCCGCGGCGGATATCCGGGACCAGCCTTCTCTTGACCTTTGCCGATCTCCATTTGTCTGAAGCGCTTCTGAGGGCCGTCACCGACGCCGGCTATTCCGAGCCCACGGCCATCCAGGCCGCCGCCATTCCCCAGGTTCTGATGGGCAAGGATCTGATCGGCGTCGCGCAGACCGGGACCGGCAAGACGGCAAGCTTTGTCCTGCCGATGATCGACATTCTTGCCGAGGGCCGCGCGCGCGCGCGGATGCCCCGGTCGCGCATACTGGAGCCCACCCGCGAGCGTGCCGCCCAGGTTGCCGAGAATTTCGAGAAATATGGCCGGCACCACAAGTTGAGCATGGCCCTCCTCATCGGCGGGGTCTCGTTCGGGGACCAGGATCGCGCGCTGGAAAAGGGCGTCGACGTCCTGATCGCGACTCCGGGCCGGCTGATGGACCAGCAGGCGCGCGGCAAGATCCTGTTGTCGGGTGTCGATGTCCTCGTCATCGACGAGGCCGACCGGATGCTCGACATGGGGTTCATCCCCGAC
>JBKBXK010000488.1:0-558 GCA_046314095.1 Thermaurantiacus sp.
GTCGTTACTGGCGACCGGGGCAAAGCCGGGAACGCCCAGGTTGTTCTGGGCCGCGATGCAGGCCTTGCGGTACGCCTCGGAAAATTGTTCCGGTGTCATCCGGCCATGGGCTTCCGCCAGCGGCAAAAGCTGGCTGTAGACCCTGAGCGCCATCTTGATTTCACGCTGCGAGGACCCGGGCGTCGCATTGTAATAGTAGTCCGTGTCGATCTGGTTTGCCCGGATGTAGCGTTTGAAGGGTGAGATCGAAATGGAATGAGGGTATTTGGTGGAGCAGTACCAGAAGAGATCGAGGCCGCCGGGAATGCCATCGGAAAAGGCGTCGATATACTGGTCCCAGGTGCCGTTGAAATTGCTGCAGAAGAGCATGTCATCGTTCTGGAGCGTCTGTTTTCCTTGCCCCAGATCGGGCCACTGGTCGCGCCGGATGATGACCCAGCGGGCAAAATGGATGATCGACAGGCCAAGCAGACCGGAAAGCGTCGATGGCAGCACGCGGGCGACCATGAAGATCAGGGCATTGAGCCAGGCCCATTTCGGCGGAACCGGCGTGATCAC
>JBKBXK010000489.1:0-556 GCA_046314095.1 Thermaurantiacus sp.
CACCTATGCAGCCCCTGACGGGGTGTCGCTGTCGATTGCCTATGATGACGGTGACCGTGAAAACACCCGCACCGGCCTTTGCCGGTCCCGCTAGACCTTTCTGGCGTAGATGTATGATCCTGGGGCCCTGCCGCAGCGAATGCGGCAGGGCTTTTTGCTGCCCTGTGCACACCGTGCGCTTTGACACCGCCACGCGCTGCTCTAGGAGAATAACGCTTCTGCAACGGAGTAGCTCTCATGCGCCCAGATAACCGCCCCGCCGACGCCTTGCGTGCGGTCCATTTCGAGATGGGCGCCGCGCCGTACGCTGAAGGCTCCTGCCTCGCGGTTTTCGGCAATACGCGTGTGCTGTGCTCGGCGACGGTCGAAGACAGCACCCCGCCCTGGCTGCGCGGACGAGGCCAAGGCTGGGTGACGGCAGAATACGCCATGCTGCCGCGCGCCACGCACCAGCGCACCCGCCGCGAAGTGACAAGCGGTAAACCCTCTGGCCGGACGCAGGAAATCCAGCGCCTGATTGGCCGCTCCTTGCGCGCCGTCACGGACCTCAAGGCGC
>JBKBXK010000490.1:0-553 GCA_046314095.1 Thermaurantiacus sp.
GCGGGCAGGCCCGCCAGCAGGTGGTCCAGCGTCGTGGTGCGGTTGCCCAGCACGCGCTCGGCGCTGTTGTAGAATGCCTCGAACGGCCCGCCGGCGCGGCTGCGTGTCCGGGCCACGAACTGCCCGGCGCTGCGGCGGATGAAGGTCTCGCGCTTCGCTTCGTAGAAGGCCGCCTGAACGGCATGGGCGCCGCCGGCTGCAAAGGCGAGGGCAACCATCGCCCACGGCGGCTGAAAACTGAAGGCGAGCGCTGCATAGACGGCCACGAACACCAGGTGATCGGCCACTCCATCCAGCAGCCGGCCGCTGGCGCTGGCGCGCCCCGTCCCCCCCCCCAGTTTCCCCTCCAGCCCGGCCACCCCAAGCCAGCCAAGCATCAGCACGAAGCCCAGCAGCGCGAACAGCGGCGCAGTCGCCAAAAGCGCGTCGCCCAGCTGCCAGCCCAGCAGCCCTGCAATCGCCGCGCCGATGAACGCCGAGTGCGCCACCGCGTCGCTGAAATACGCCACGCGCTGACCCACCACAAACACGCCCAGCAGCGGATAGACCGCCG
>JBKBXK010000491.1:0-551 GCA_046314095.1 Thermaurantiacus sp.
TTCTGGCCGGCCTGCCGAGCTGGTGCGTGCTGATCGCGCTCACGGACGACACCGGCCCGCTCCTCTCCGTGATCGACCAACCCTATACAGGGGAACGGTTTTTCGGAACGCGCGGCTCTGCCGGCCAGAGCGCCTTCCTGCAGCGCGCAGGCGTGCGCACCCCCCTGGTGACACGCAAGACGGCCGGGCTCGCCAGCGCGCTGGGCGAAACCACAGATGCGTTTCTTTTCAAGGGGCTGGAGTGGGACGCCTTCCAGTCCGTCAGGTCCGAAGCGCGGCTCTTCCGCTACGGGCTTGATGCCTATGGCTATGCCATGGTGGCGGCGGGAGGCCTTGATTTCGTTATGGAATCTGAGCTCAAAGCCTGGGATGTCGCGGCCCTGGTCCCGGTGGTGGAGGGGGCGGGCGGCGTCGTCACCAACTGGGCGGGCGGGCCTGCCCACACAGGCGGTCAGGTGCTCGCCAGCGCCCATCCCCGCCTGCATGAGGAGATACTGGCCCTGCTGGCCCCGGCGGCGAAAAATCCGGACAGGCCCTAGTACGCAGCTTAT
>JBKBXK010000492.1:0-551 GCA_046314095.1 Thermaurantiacus sp.
GTCTGGTTGCGCAGGGCTAGCGATCGCGCATAGGCAATCTGCTTTGGCGTCGCGGGCAGGGCGTAAGTGGTGCTTTCCATCGGGGATCTCCCTTCATAGCATGGCTTTCATGAATAGAACATAACAGGAACAAAATCAAGCCACCTGCGCAAATCATGGTGTTTGAGAGGAAGAGGAGGGCCGGGGAGGGTCAGGCCTGAGGGTGCCCGAGAGAGGGTGTCCGGGCCTGATCCTGTCCCTCATTCCGGAGTTTCCCGATGACCCATCTCGCCCCTTTTGCGTCCGAGCGCACGCTTGCGCCTGTTGTCCCCATCCCGTCCCTCGATACGGCCGCTGCGATCTTGAGCGTGGCCGAGGCGCTGCAGCCCGATCTGGCGCAGGGTTTCCAGATCGACGCGCGGCACCTGCGCGTTGAGATGGAGCGCGCCTTTGGCGGCTCTGATGCGACCGGCGCATGGGATTGGAAGCTGGCCTATGAGGCGGGCGAGGCAGCGCAGGTCTTGTTCCTGCGAAAGTTTGGCCGCGCGCTGTTGGCGCGGGCTGGATCACCC
>JBKBXK010000493.1:0-550 GCA_046314095.1 Thermaurantiacus sp.
AAAGCGCTGCCGTCCCGCAGGAAAAGCCGCCCCGATGCGCTTAAAATGCTTGCGCACCGGGGCGTTGAGGCCGTGAGCGCCGTGCTAGCCCGGCACTGCCCACGGCTTCGTTCTGTCCGGAGGTTGGATTTATCCCAGCCCGTGCGGCGCCTGAGCAATTTCAAGGCGTGATGCGTCAGCATCGAAAGCCTTGGTCTTACGGGTTGCCGAAGGGGGTCTTGCTGCCGGTGTCGCGCTCCCAGAACTTGTAGCGGCCGGTGCCGTCACACACCATGAAGCCCCAGCTTGTGGGATAGACTTCGCCCGGGCTGGTGTTGAAATTGGTGAAGCAACCCCAGCCGCCATGGGACTTCTGCAGGCACAGCCGGAAGTCCTTCGGCGAGCTGCCGGTGTTGCGCATCTTCACCGAAAAGCTCTTCGAGTTGTTGCAACTCTTACCCCAGGCGGTGTCGTGAACAACGATTCCGGCTTCTGCCGCAGCGCCGGGAGCAAGCAATATGGCGCTTGCCAGCAATGTCTTCTGCAGGGCGCGGATAAAAAGATGTGATGC
>JBKBXK010000494.1:0-250 GCA_046314095.1 Thermaurantiacus sp.
TTCACCATGGATCTGCAGACCGCGCTGGCGCTTGTCTCCGTGGGGGAGGGGGTGACCATCGTGCCGAAATCCGTCGGTGCGGTGCAGCGCAACGGCATCCGCTTTCATGCACTCGAAGGCTTTGCGGCCCGCACGCCCATCTCCGTCAATCACCGGCTGGATGAACAGGGCATCCACGTGCACAATTTCGTCGTCACCGCCCAGAAGGTGGCGCGCAAGCTGATCTGACACCAATGCTCGATGAGCCTGA
>JBKBXK010000494.1:260-550 GCA_046314095.1 Thermaurantiacus sp.
GTGCGGCGCTTGAGCAATTTCAAGGCGAGATGCGTCAGCATCGAAAGCCTTGGTATGAGTGTCACTGGCCCGCGATGGCCGTCTGAATGCGTGTGCGGTCGCGGCGGTAGAAGGCAACCTTGTCTGCGTCCAGCGCGACGCCAATGCCGGGGCCTTGCGGAATGGCAACGGTGAAATCCTGATAGTGCAGCGGTTCGGCCAGAATATCTTCGGTCAGCTGCAGCGGCCCGATGAACTCGGTGCCCCTCTGCAGCACGGGAACGGTGGCGAAAAGCTGGAGCGCCGCCGCC
>JBKBXK010000495.1:0-550 GCA_046314095.1 Thermaurantiacus sp.
TCCGGTCCAGCGCACGGATCATGGCGGCGTAGACGCGCGTGGGGTGGTCGTCGACATGGGCGAGCGCCTCGTAATCCACTCGTCGGGCCTGAAGCGGCGAATGCGGTGCCCAGTGCGCCAGATAGAGGAAGAAGGGCCGGTTGCGGTTGGCCTCGATCACCGCGACTGCCTCGCGGGTGAAATAGTCGGTCAGGTAGATGTCCGGAGCAAAGCGCGCGCCCGTGCCCTGACGCACTGCCGCGCGGCCCGCCGCCCAGTATACCTGATCGATGGGGTCAAAGGCCTGCCGGGCCTCCACCACGCCCTCATCGCCTGCGGGCGCGAACAGCAGGCCCGCTAGCTCCAGACTTTCATCAAAGCCCTGAGACACCGGATCGGCCCCGTTACTGCCCCCCAGATGCCATTTGCCGATAAGGGCCGAATGATAGCCCGCCCGGCCCAGCAGTTCGGGCAGGGCAATCTCGCTGGCTGGCATGGCCATGTCGGAAAACTCTGGTGCGCGTCGGTCCAGCCCGTGAAAAACGAAGGGCGGATCGGACGGTGCGCGCCG
>JBKBXK010000496.1:0-549 GCA_046314095.1 Thermaurantiacus sp.
CGACGACGAGGAGCTGCTCGAGCTGGTCGAGATGGAGGTGCGCGAGCTGCTGAGCTCGTACGACTTCCCGGGCGACGACATCCCGGTCGTGCGCGGCTCGGCGCTGGGCGGGCTCAACGGCGAGCCGGCGGGGGTGGCGTCGATCGAGGCGCTGATGGAGGCGGTCGACCAGTACATCCCGACGCCGGAGCGGGCGGTCGACCGCCCGTTCCTGATGCCGATCGAGGACGTGTTCTCGATCACCGGGCGCGGGACGGTCGTGACGGGCCGCGTCGAGCGCGGGGTGATCAAGGTCGGGGACCCGGTCGAGATCGTGGGCCTTCAGGAGGAGGGCAAGATGACGAGCACGGTGACGGGGGTGGAGATGTTTCGGAAGCTGCTCGAGCAGGCCGAGGCGGGCGACAACGCGGGGATCCTGCTGCGCGGGATCGACAAGGACGCGGTCTCGCGCGGGATGGTGGTGGCCAAGCCGGGCTCGGTGACGCCGCACCGGGAGTTCGAGGCGGAGGTGTACATCCTGTCGAAGGAGGAGGGGGGCCGCCACACGCC
>JBKBXK010000497.1:0-548 GCA_046314095.1 Thermaurantiacus sp.
CGTCTTCGGCGTTGATCCGTTGCAACGCGTCCATCACCGCGGTCGTGCTGCGCGGATCCAGCGAGGCCACGGGTTCATCGGCCAGCATCAGGCGCGGCTGCTGCACGAGGGCGCGGGCAATGGCGACGCGCTGCTGTTGGCCGCCCGAAAGCTCGTCGGCCCGTTTGAGCGCGTGTTCGCCCATGTCCAGCCGGTGCAGGGCTTCTATCGCCATTGCGCGGTCTTCGGCGCGGAACTGCAATGTCCAGGTGCGCCAGCGCGGCGTCAGGGCAAGACGCCCCACCAGCACATTGTCCAGCACGCTCAGTTGATCAATCAATGCGAACTGCTGGAATATCATCGCCGCCTGTCGGCGCCAGTCGCGCAGATCGCGGCCGCGCTTGCGGGTGACATCGGCGCCGTCGAACATGATCTTTCCCGCGCTTGGTTCCACCAGCCGGTTGATCAGCCGCAGCAAAGTGGATTTGCCCGCACCGGAGCGCCCGATAACCCCCACAAATTCGCCGGGCGCAACGCTCAGCGATACCGAATCCAGCGCCACTGCATCG
>JBKBXK010000498.1:0-547 GCA_046314095.1 Thermaurantiacus sp.
CGCCAGCGCCTCGGCCAGCGCCCAGCCGGCGCGGTGGCGCAGCCGCCGCGGGCGCCCCTCGAGCGCCTGCTGCAGGGCCCGCAGCACCGCGACATCGCCGACCGGCCGCGTCGGGTTCGGCCGCGGCTGCGCGGCGAGGTCGAGCGCCCGGCCGGGCAGGGCGCGGCCGAGGAAATCGGTCACCACATCGTCCCCGTCGAGCGCGCCGGGCACCATCGGGCGCAGCACGAAATCATCGCCGAAGGCATCGCGCCAGGCCTCGAAGCGGGGCGTGTAGATGAAGCGGCGGTTTTCGAGCGTGCGTTCGAAATACTCCTCGAGCGTGCCGAGGAACCGGCCGACCTTGACCAGCTCGACATGCGAGGCGACCAGCCGTTCGGCATGCGGGCGGACATAGGCGACGATGCGCAGCCGGTCCATCAGGTCGGGGAAATGCCGCGCGATCCGCGCGCGCAGCACCGCGGGCGGCACCGCCTCGAATTCCTCGGCCGACAGGATCCCCGCCTCGGCCTCGGACCGGGCGAGGGCGCGGGCGATGCGGGCAAAG
>JBKBXK010000499.1:0-547 GCA_046314095.1 Thermaurantiacus sp.
TTTCCGCTGCCGGTCATGCGGGCGATTTCGTGCTGGCCAGCGACACGGTGGTCGGTGTTGGCCGGCGCATATTGCCCAAGACCGAAACCGAGGAGGAAGCGAGGGCCTGCCTTGCGCTTCTGTCGGGCCGCAATCACCGCGTCTTTACCGGTGTTGCCGTGCGCGCGCCCGATGGCCGGGTGGCGCACAGGCTTTCCACCACGCGCGTCGCGGTAAAGCGCCTCAGCGCGGAAGAGATCGACGAATATATCGACAGCGGCGAGTGGCAGGGCAAGGCAGGCGGCTATGCCATTCAGGGCCGGTTTGGCAGCCACATCATCCAGATCATCGGTAGCCATACCGGCGTCATGGGCCTGCCCGTCTATGAGACGCGCCAATTGCTCGTGGGGCTCGGCTATAAGCCATGAGAATAATTACAGCCGATCATGTGGGCGAGACGCGCGCAGGCCTCTTTGAGGGCGACCGGGCAATCGAGCTGCATATCGAACGCTGGAGTGAACGGGGCAGGCGCGCGCTGCGCGGCGAGGTTTACCGTGCCCGCGTCCGG
>JBKBXK010000500.1:0-546 GCA_046314095.1 Thermaurantiacus sp.
GCGCGCTTCAGGCCGCGATGGACGGTTTTGAAGTCGTCACCATGGAAGAAGCCGTCAAGCGTGCCGACATTTTCGTGACCGCCACCGGCAACGAAGACGTTATCACCGCCGAGCACATGATGAACATGAAGCCCATGTCGATCGTGTGCAACATCGGCCACTTCGACAGCGAGATCCAGATCAGCGCGCTTTCCAATTACGAATGGAAAGAGATCAAGGATGGCACGGACCTCGTCACCTTCCCCGATGGCAAATCGATTCTCATTCTGGCCAAGGGCCGCCTTGTGAACCTCGGCTGCGCCACTGGCCACCCGAGCTTCGTGATGAGCGCAAGCTTCACCAACCAGACGCTGGCCCAGATCGAGTTGTTCACCAAGTCGGACGAATACGAGAACGACGTTTACGTCCTGCCCAAGCATCTTGATGAAAAGGTTGCCGCTTTGCACCTTGTCAAGCTGGGCGTCCAATTGACCGAACTGTCGAAAAAGCAGGCCGATTATATCGGTGTGCCGCAGGCTGGCCCGTTCAAGCCGGATCACTACCGTT
>JBKBXK010000501.1:0-542 GCA_046314095.1 Thermaurantiacus sp.
CCGTCCTTCACCCGCGAGTCCGTCCCCTGGCTGGCCGGGACCGCCTATCCGGTCGGCGCTGTGCTGGGCCGCATCACCGCCAGTGGCAAATACAAGCTCGCCACCTCAGGTGGCTCGGACGGAGCCCAGACGGCAGCGGCCGTGCTGCTTTATGCCGTCGATGCCACACTCGCCGATGCCGTCGGCATTGTCGTCGTACGCGGCCCCTCGATCGTGTCGCGCGCGAGCCTCGCCTATGACGCCACCGTCGATGATGCGCCCAAGATCACCACCAAGCTGGGCCAGCTGGCGGCCCAGGGCATCATCGCGCGCGATACGGCCTGATCTGGTCGCGCGTTCTTCCTTCCTGCCTATCCCCTCTTTCCTTGGAGTTAAACATGACCATCACCCGCAACCCGTTTGACGCGGGCGGCTATTCGCTCGCTGACATGACGCAGGCCATCAACATCCTGCCCAACCTCTACACCCGGCTCGGCCAGATCGGCCTGTTTCGCTTTGAAGGCGTCAGCCAGCGTTCCATCGTGATTGAGCAGCGCGAAGGG
>JBKBXK010000502.1:0-539 GCA_046314095.1 Thermaurantiacus sp.
GGTGGAGACCATTGCCGCGTAGCGGATGGCCTGCAGCTCCATATGGCCGGCGTCCTCGGTCCTCTTCAGCTCGATCACCACTAGGTTCGCTTCGCGGTCGACGCCGAGAAGATCGATGCGCCGACGCGACTCGTCCCAATCCCCGAACTCCTCCGCGATCACCAGCGTGTCCGGCGCGACCACTGAGACGTTCGCCCGCAGCAGGCGCTGCAGATCGCGCCGTTCCTGCAGTTGCGCGAGACTGAAGGTGGTCTTGCTCAGGGGACGGATTTCTTCGCTGGCAAACTCGTAGATCGGCATGGGCAATTCGGACCTTTCAGGAATTGCCCTATCCAAGCGCAGCGGCACCGCTGGGGCAAGCACCATCGACCGCGAACGCCTGCGGAACATCCACCCCATCCCGTGTCGCATCCGTGTTGCACGGAGGAATCGGGGATGTTCGTAAGCCTTTGGAATCTTTGGGGGGCGTTCGGGACGGGCTTGCAACACGACGCGACACGCAAAAGCCGCCCGGAGGGCGGCCTAAGTGTTTAATATAT
>JBKBXK010000503.1:0-539 GCA_046314095.1 Thermaurantiacus sp.
CTGAGCTACAGCAGCAACAGGCCCGCGCGCCGGTGCGGCGTGCAGACAGGCGGGCGCTATTGTCGCACTGCTGCATAAGGTCAAGCAATGCGTTGCACATGGCTTGCCTGCTTTAGGGTTCTGGCCGCGCTACCGCTTCGCTACTTGAGCGCGGGGGCTTTTGAAGGCAAGGCACTTGGCATGAGTGAACAGTCCCCCAGCAAAGCCGCCAAGGACTTGGCGCGCGAGGAGCGTCTGGCGGCGCGGCTGCGCGAAAATCTGCGCCGCCGCAAGGCTCAGGCGCGCGCGATGAACAATCCTGCTGGCGAATCGCCTGTAGAAACCCTTTCCAAGCCGGCAGGCGAAAGCTAACGCGGCAACTGGTTTCTCCGGAGAACTTCAGACACAATGCCCAAACTGATCCTGATCCGCCACGGCCAGAGCCAGTGGAACCTTGAAAACCGCTTCACTGGCTGGTGGGATGTCGATGTGACCGAGCAGGGCGTGGCCGAGGCCAAGGCCGCAGGCGCGCTGATGAAAGACAAGGGCGTTTTGCCCAC
>JBKBXK010000504.1:0-536 GCA_046314095.1 Thermaurantiacus sp.
CGGCATCGTCGGCACCTGCGCCGCGTTCGAGCTGGCCGACCGCGGGCTGAAGGTCGCCGTCATCGAAAAGGGCCATGTCGGCGGTGAACAGTCCAGCCGCAACTGGGGCTGGGTGCGTCTGACCCATCGCGACCCGCGCGAAATGGCGCTGATGGTTGACAGCGTGCGCATCTGGAAGGGGCTGAACGACCGGATCGGCGGCGAGACCGGCTATCGCCAGTGCGGCGTGACCTTTACCACCGCCACCGAGGCCGCGCTGGCCGAAGAGCGCGACTGGCAGCAAGAGCTGGAAAAATGGCAGATCCCGGCCCGCATCCTGAACCGGGACGAGGCGCTGGCACAGTTTCCGGGCCTGTCGCTGGACATCACCGGCGCGCTGTATAACCCCCATGATGGCCGGGCCGAACCGCAGATGGCCGCGCCTGCCATCGCGCGCGGGGTGCAAAGCCGCGGCGGCACGATCCATCAGGGCTGCGCCGCCCGCGTGGTCGAGACATCGGGCGGCAAGGTCTCGGCCGTGGTCACCGAACGCGGGC
>JBKBXK010000505.1:0-534 GCA_046314095.1 Thermaurantiacus sp.
CGCCACTTGCTCCCCGAAGCGCTCGATCCAGTGCTTCGTGAGGAACTTGCCTACCTTGATGCTTTGCCCGATTGGGCTCGGCCGGTCATTCAGGACTGAGCGTGTTCGCCCTCGTTGAAGATGCTGTCCGTGATACGCTTCAGCAGCGCGGCGTGGTCTGCGAGGGCCGTGACGTGGCCCCAATGCACATCCTCGGGGCTGGCGAAGAAATGTTCGTCGCTGACGGCTCGGATGCGGTCGAGGGCCGCGTCGATCTCGGCCTTCCGCGCGATGAAGGCGGCAAGCGCGGCGTCGTTGGTCTTGGGCATGGGGCGGTCTCCGACATGGTGTCGGGGATCATGACGGCTCCGGTCGGAGCGGATGGCAAGCGCCATCGGCCGCGAACGTCCCGCGAACAAGGCCCCTGTCCCGTGTCGCATCCGTGTTGCACGGAGGAATCGGGGGTATTCGTAAGCCTTTGGAATCTTTGGGGAGTGTTCGGGAAGGGCGTGCGACACGACGCGACACGCAAAAGCCGCCCGGAGGGCGGCCTAT
>JBKBXK010000506.1:0-533 GCA_046314095.1 Thermaurantiacus sp.
GGCAATTCTTTCCCCGGTCGCGTGACGCTGTTTGCCGGGTGACAGGGCGCGGCGAGTCGCTTGGCCCGGCTTTTGCCCCTTCATCACAGGAAGGCTGTGGCGTGAATTGTCCGCAGCATCGTTGCAAGGCGATAAAAGGTATTACGGGTCAATGTGTTACATGACCACATGCAGCGACGCACCGGTCGCCGGAGATATGCTCCGGACCGGCAGAAACTGCCGTAAGCCGGTCAGAATTGCCTTGCTGCGCGTAACTGAAGGAGCCGGATCATGTCGCTGAACGGTATTCTGGGCAATGCCATGTCGGGCATTCAGGCCAGCCAGCTTGGCATGCGGTCTGTCTCCAACAATATCGCCAACGTCAATACGCCCGGCTATGCCCGCACCCGCGTCGATCTGGCCGCCCGCTCGGCGGGGGGCATGGGGATGGGGGTACAGGTCACCGGGATCACCCGCGTGGCCGATGTGTACCTGCAGGCTGCCTCGCTGCGCGCGAGATCGGATGCGTCAGCTGCCACGACGGCGGCCAGCGT
>JBKBXK010000507.1:0-530 GCA_046314095.1 Thermaurantiacus sp.
GGGCAGGCCCATCTCGAGCATGGTCGCCACCATCTCGCCGCGCAGGTCCATCGCCGAGTCGACCGGAGGCACCGGGAAGTAGCCGCCCTTCGCGCGCGGCCGGTGGGCGAGATTGCCTTCCTCATACTGTTTGCCCGAGTTGGTGGGCAGCTCGATATCGTCGATCGCGTAGAAACCGCCGGCATAGCCCTGGGCAAAGCGCACATCGTCGAACACGAAGAATTCCGCTTCCGGGCCGACATAGACGGTGTCGCCCGCCCCCGAAGCCTTCACATAGGCTTCCGCGCGCTTGGCAGTCGAGCGCGGATCGCGGCCATACGCCTCCCCAGTCGCAGGGTCGGCGACGTCGCAGAACAGAATCATCATCGGGGTGGCGCTGAACGGGTCGAGGAAGGTGCGCGCCAGATCCGGCTTCAGGATCATGTCCGATTCGTTGATCGCCTTCCACCCGGCAATGGACGAGCCGTCGAACATCAGCCCGTCCTCGAGCTGGTCCTCGTCGAGCGCGCCCGCCGCCATGGACAGGTGGT
>JBKBXK010000508.1:0-526 GCA_046314095.1 Thermaurantiacus sp.
GGCCGCTACCGAGGCACGGCGCTCAAGCATCCGCACCGAGCTGGAACGCCTCACCGTGCGCGCGCCGATGGGGGGCGAAATTCTGGCCGTCAACATCCGCCCCGGCGAATTTGTCTCGACCCAAGGCGGCGGCAATGCCGCGCCCTTCATCCAGATGGGCGTGACCGATCCCTTGCATATCCGCATCGATATCGACGAAAGCGAAGCGGTGCGCGTGGCTTTGGGCGCGGATGCCACAGTCTCCCCGCGCGGGGCGGCTGACGTGCGCGTGAAAGCCAAATTCGTGCGCGCCGAACCGCTGGTCGTGCCCAAACGCTCACTCACCAACAGCGCATCGGAACGCGTCGATGTGCGGGTGCTGCAACTGATCTATGCCCTGCCGCAAAGCGATGACTTCCGGGTCGGCCAGCAGGTTGATGCCTTCATCCCCGCGCGCCCGACGCCCGCCGCCAAGGGAGCCTGAGCCATGCGCCGCCGTCTCGCGCTCATAGCGCTCACCTCGTCGCTGGCACTGGCTGCCTGCGCA
>JBKBXK010000509.1:0-524 GCA_046314095.1 Thermaurantiacus sp.
GCTTCCGCGCGCCTCGCTCTGGCAACGGCTGCTCGGGGGCGGGTTCGCCTGGTTCCACGCGGGCGACCTGATCGGCATTCTGCCCGAAGGAGGCGCCGTCCCGCGGCTCTACTCGCTCGCCTCTGGGCGCCGCGACGGCTTCATCGAGATCGTCGTGAAGAAACATCCCGGCGGCCTCTGCTCCGGCCAGCTCACGGCGCTGCAGCCGGGTGACACGGTGAGCGCTTTCCTGCGCCCCAACCCCGGTTTCCGTCCGGGCCGGAGCCGGGCGCCGCTGATCCTGATCGGCGCGGGGACCGGCATCGGGCCGCTCGCGGGCTTTGTCCGCGGCAACGCACGCCGCAGGCCGATTCACCTGTTCTTCGGCATGCGCCATCCCGACAGCGACTTCTTCTACGGCGAGGAGCTGGCGACCTGGCAGGACGAAGGGCGACTGAGCCGCCTGGTCGCAGCCGTCTCGCGTGGGGCGCGTCCTCACTACGTGCAGGACGCGCTGCGCGGCGAGGCCGCCGAGGTCGCAGAGC
>JBKBXK010000510.1:0-523 GCA_046314095.1 Thermaurantiacus sp.
GATAAGAGCACCGCCAGTTCAGGCCGCATCAGCCCCTTGCCATCAGCTGCCCGCCGCAGCAGGGTTTCGTCGTCGGCAAGGCCCTCGGTGCGGCGATCGAGCCCGCCCAGCTCTTCAAGCCGCTCGATCAGGTGCAGATGCGATGCCGTCGCCGCCGCGCCGCCCGCCTCGGCAATCGAGAGCGCGAGGGCTTGCAGGCGGTTATCCTCCAGCACAATCTGCCCGACCTCGTCCGTCATGCTTTCCAAAAGCGCGTTGCGCTTCTTCGGCG
Organism: Thermaurantiacus sp.; assembly: GCA_046314095.1. Classification (GTDB taxonomy): domain Bacteria; phylum Pseudomonadota; class Alphaproteobacteria; order Sphingomonadales; family Sphingomonadaceae; genus Thermaurantiacus. The sequence continues at coordinate 272 of JBKBXK010000510.1, forward strand.
AAAGCTTGCCGCTGCGGGTGGCGGCCGCCAGCGCGATCTTGATGTTGACCTCGTTATCCGAACAATCAACGCCTGCCGAATTGTCGATGAAGTCGGTGTTGATGCGCCCGCCTTTGAGCGAAAACGCGATGCGTGCCGCTTGCGTCACGCCAAGGTTTGCGCCTTCGCCAATTACACGCGCGCGCACTTCATCAGCGTTGATGCGAAGCGCGTCGTTGGCGGGATCACCCACCTCGATATGGTTTTCGCTTG
>JBKBXK010000511.1:0-520 GCA_046314095.1 Thermaurantiacus sp.
CCAGACATCCGCTTCCGCCCCTGCGATCAGATAGGCGGTCTCGGAGAGATTGTTGGACCTTGCGAGCCCGGCCAGCATCGCGTCGTCCAGCGGGCCATCCAGCAGCACGACAGCCGCCGGGTTGCCCGAATGGGGCGCAGCGCCATCGGGGAAGGCATGCAGTTCGGCAAAGGGCAGGCTCGCGCGCATCACGCCAGCCTCAGGGCCGGGTGGTGACGGCGCGCACCGCCCCGTCCGGCACCGGTGCATCGGCATAAAGCTGCAGATAGTTCAGCACGTCACGCGGATCGCGCGAACGCGCCGTGCGCCATTCGGCCGCTGTGCCGGTATTGATGATATCGCCCTCAGCCGTCGCGATGATCACGGTCGGCACGCCTTCCAGCGCATCAAGGCCAAAGCGCGCCACGACATCCATGTTATTGTCATAGCGGCCCACATCGATGGCGACATATTCGTAGTGCGCGTCCAGATAGGCCTCGATGGCGGGGATCTGCAGCATGCCTGCCATGATGCGGCAGTC
>JBKBXK010000512.1:0-519 GCA_046314095.1 Thermaurantiacus sp.
TTGAAGCCCGGAATCTTGCGCTCGGAGGCCAGCCGATAGGCGGTTTTCTCCGTAATGCGTAGATACTCGGCCACTTCCTTGATGGTCAGTACGTCGGTTTCCATGGCTACGCCTTCCGCCCAAAGCAGCATGGCTGAGAAAATTAGGCAGAATCGGGAAACCGCTCAACCGGAAATATGAGCCCGCACTCGCCTTGGTAGGACATGGGTCGATCCGCATGTCTACCCCCGCCTAAACAACTCTTTCCACAGTCAGATGGGCGGACGGTGCTTCTGCCAGAGCGCGGTCGCAGGTCAAGCAGGCGGGGCTTTATCTCCTGTCAAATCCTTAAGTTTCCGACCTGGCTCTGCTTGACCAGCGCCCTTTGCGCTCCGGCCGAGCACCTTTTCGCCGCCCACCCGACTGACGGGAAAGGAACACGGGCGGTGAAGGAGACTGAAATGACTGACCCACATGCTATCTTAGACCAAGCGGCGATAGCCGCTCCTGTTCTGCCCGACCGGCCTCGCATCTACGTTG
>JBKBXK010000513.1:0-515 GCA_046314095.1 Thermaurantiacus sp.
AAAGCGCTCGCAGCCCTTTTCGCTGGAAAACACGAAGTCGTGCATCTGAGAGAAAAGTTCGGCCCCGCGGTCAAGGATACCGAGTGGATCGGGGCGTTGAATGCCGAGGGCCATAGGGTCATCATCTCAGGAGACCGCCGGATTGCGAAGAACAAGGCTGAACAGCAGGCTTTCAAGAGCTCGAAGCTGGTGGGGTTCTTTCTCGCGTCAGGTCTACAAAAGGCCAAACTGACCAAGCAGATGGAACGCCTGATGGCGCTATGGGAAACCATAGAAACTCAGGCCGATCTGGTCGGAGGCGGCGCCATGTTCGAAATCCCGATGAAAAGCAGCAAGCTCAACCAAATCTGACTGTCTGGTCTTCCCGCCGCGAGACGCGCGTTGCCCCGTGCTTCGGAGGAATCGCGACCACTGGCTATTTCCGTTGGAACAGACCAAAGATGCCCACCACCCGCGAAACCGTCCTCACCGCGCTGCTCGCGCGGCTGCAGCCGCTTGCCGCCCTTGTCCTGCGC
>JBKBXK010000514.1:0-515 GCA_046314095.1 Thermaurantiacus sp.
GGTGATTTCCTCACGATCGCCATGGCCCCAGCCCAGACGCAGCAGATAATTGAACAAGGCTTCAGGCAAAATGCCCATCTCGTCGCGGTAGACCTCAACCCCCAATGCGCCGTGGCGCTTGGAAAGCTTCGCCCCATCCGAGCCGTGGATTAACGGGATATGCGCGTAAACGGGGTCGGGCCACCCGCCTTCGATGGCATCCATGGCGCGGATGATCGGCAATTGGCGGAATGCGTTGTTCAAGTGATCATCGCCGCGGATAATGTGGGTCACGCCCATGTCGTGATCATCCACCACCACTGCGAGCATGTAGGTGGGCGTGCCATCGGCGCGCAGGATGATGTAATCGTCGATTTCCTCGTTCTTGACTGTCACCGAGCCTTGCACGCGATCTTCAATAGTTACAGACCCTTCGAGCGGAGTCCTGATACGAATAGTAAAGGGCGCGCCCGCCGAGGCCTCGGAAGGATCGCGGTCCCGCCAGCGGCCATCATAGCGCAGCGGCTTTTTCTGCT
>JBKBXK010000515.1:0-515 GCA_046314095.1 Thermaurantiacus sp.
ATGGGCGACCGCATCATCGCGGCGCTGGCTGCGGGCTAAGCGGGCTGCGGGCTAAGCACCACTTGCGGGTGGCGGCGGCAGGGGATGACCTGCCGCCGCGTGCCGCGCCAGCCCCTCCAGATGGTCGGCCACGCGGGCCAGCCAGCGCGCGGCGTCGCTGTCCAGATAGATCTGCGCCGGATCACGCGGCGTTCCTGACAGCGCGGCCTGCCGCAGCCGCGCGGCCCGGCGCCGGGTCAGCGCGGCCAGACGGCCCAGCCGTTCGGGCTGCGCCGCCAGCGAGGCCGCAGCCAGCGCGCGGGCCGGGCGGGACAGCGCCGGATGGGCCTGCACCGTGGCAAGGCTTTCGCGATCCTCCAGCCGGTCCTGAAGCCGGGTCAGGTGGTCGATGCGGTGCAGCAGGCTGCGATAGCGCGCCAGCAACAGCGGCTGATCGGGTGCCACGCCGATGCGCGCCAGCCATGTGCCCAGCGCCGTCACCGTCTGCCGCATCTGGCCCGAGGTCGCGCCAAGGG
>JBKBXK010000516.1:0-513 GCA_046314095.1 Thermaurantiacus sp.
CGTCAAGGTCATGCCCGCAACGCAGGTGATCGAGGCCGAACCGCGCGCATTGCTCACGAAATGCGGCCAAAGGATCGAGGCCGATCTGATGGTGTGGGCCGCAGGCGTCAAAGGGGCTGAATTCCTCGGCACACTTGGCCTTGAAACCAACAGCCGCAATCAATTTGTGGTGCGCGAAACCCTGCAAACCGTGACGGATGACAACATCTTCGCGCTGGGTGATTGCGCGACCTATACGCCGCCCGGCGAAGAACGCCCGATCCCGCCGCGCGCGCAGGCCGCGCACCAGATGGCCAATGTCGTTTACAAGAACATCATCCGCAAACTCGATCGCCGCCCGCTGAAAGCCTTTGTCTATGAGGACAAGGGCTCGCTGGTATCACTCAGCCGCTTTTCCACCGTCGGCAGCCTGATGGGCAATCTGGTGGGCGGAAGCATGGCCATTGAGGGCCGGCTGGCGCGGTTTGTCTACAATTCGCTTTACCGCCTGCACCTTTTGGGCATTCACGGCTG
>JBKBXK010000517.1:0-510 GCA_046314095.1 Thermaurantiacus sp.
TGGCGCCGCAATATTTGGCGATCTCGGCCCCGACCATGGCGTATTCGCCCATGGAGAAACCCCAGCCGCCGTATTCCTTTGGAATCGACAGGCCCAGAAAGCCTTCGTCCGCCAGATCCCGGTAATTCTCGGTCGGAAAGCTGGCCTCGTCATCGACCGCCTTGGCGCGCGCGGCAAAGCGCGGGCCGATGGCGTTCACACGGCGCAGGGCGTCCAGCACCTCGGGGCGGATGCGGCTCAGATCGTAGTAATCGGCCGGATCGCTCATCGGCATCACGGCGGGGATGGGGCGCTGTTCGGTCATCAGGCAAGCTCTCCTTGCAGGTGGCCATCGACGACGACGGCGGTTCCGTCGAGCGTGATGGTGCAATTGCGCATCGGCAGGTCGAAATGGCCCAGCGTGTAGCGCCCGGCGTATTGGTTGGCCCCGGTGGACCACAGGAAACTGCCCGCCAGCGCGCGGAATTCGACCGCCTGCATGTCGCGCTTGTCGTACATCGCGGCAGAGAC
>JBKBXK010000518.1:0-509 GCA_046314095.1 Thermaurantiacus sp.
CCAGCGGCAGTTGCCGGGCGATGCGCGGCTGACAGGCCAGCCGGTCGGCCCGCGCCAGACGCGCGGCCTGTTTGCGCAGCCGGCCCGGCAAGGCGGCCCCCCGGCGGCGCAGCATCTGCTCCAGCGTCGGACGCTCGGCCCGTCCGGCGCCGCCAAGCCGCGAGGCCATCAGATCGGCCACGTCGTCGGCCATCTGGCGAATATCTTCAAAGCTGCGCGTCTCGCGGGTCATGGCGACAGAATAGACGGGATGGCGGCGACGCGCCAGACGCTCTAATCTGGCGGAATGAAACTGAATCACACGATCTCCGGCCCCGAACAGGGCCTGCCCGTCCTGCTGGTCCATGGCCTGTTCGGACAGGCCCGCAATCTGGGCGCACAGGCGCGCAGGCTGGCGCAGACGCGCCGCGTCGTCAGCGTGGATCTGCGCAATCATGGCGATAGCCCGCATGACCCGGATGCCTCTTACGCAGCGATGGCTGCTGATCTGGCCCGGCTGATCGAGGATC
>JBKBXK010000519.1:0-509 GCA_046314095.1 Thermaurantiacus sp.
GTGCTCGCGGCCGCCGACGCGCAGGTGGTCGGCCTCGTGCGCGACAATGTCCGCATCCCCGCCCCGCATGCCTGGCGCAGCCTGCGCGAGGACGACATCCTCGTCGTCGAGGCCGATTCGAAGGCCCTGCCGGCCGCCCTCGCCAAGCTCGGCCTGTCGCTCGAGGAGGACAAGCGCGGCAACGGCACCGCGCAGGAGGCCGAATCGACGATCATGAGCGAGGTCGTGGTGCGCCCCGGCTCGCCGCTCATCGGGCGCACCGCCCAGCACCTGCGCCTGAGGAGCCGCCACGCGATCAACCTCCTGGCCATCTCCCGTCAGGGTCGGCGCACGATCTCGCGCCTGCGCACGACCCGCCTCGCGCCGGGCGACGTGCTCCTCTTGCAGGGCACGCCCGAGACGCTGTCCGAATTCACCGCCGCCTTCGACGCCGTGCCCCTCGCCGAGCGCCCGTTGCGCTTTCCCGCGACGCGCGACGCGACGCTCGCTGTGGTCGTCTTCCTCATGGC
>JBKBXK010000520.1:0-508 GCA_046314095.1 Thermaurantiacus sp.
TCTCGGGCAGCTTGCAAGGCAAGGCTCATGGGAGCAGGAAGTGGCCAGCGGTTCATAGGCTTCAGCGCTACCCCCGCAAGGCCAAGGGCGCAACTTGCTTGACGATTCGCCAAGGCGGCGTTATGCGCCCCGCTTTCCCAGCACCATCTGCTGAACCTTTTACGAGAAGAGATTAGTCATGTCGCGTATCTGCGAATTGTCGGGCAAGGGCCGCCAGACCGGCCACAATGTGAGCCACGCCAACAACAAGACCAAGCGTGTGTTCCTGCCGAATCTGCAAAACGTCACGCTGATCAGCGAAAAGCTGGATCGCAGCTTCAAGTTCCGCGTCTCGACCAATGCGCTGCGTTCGGTCGAACATAATGGCGGGCTGGATAACTGGCTGCTCAAGACCAGCGACGACAAGCTCAGCCCGCGCGCGCTCAAGGTGAAGCGCGAGCTGGTCAAGGCGCAGGTCGCCGCCGCCTGACACCCCTCGTTCCGGCACCGCGCCGGAACCGTTTCATTT
>JBKBXK010000521.1:0-508 GCA_046314095.1 Thermaurantiacus sp.
AGTGAACGAAATCGAGTTCCGCCGTGCCGGCAAAATCGCGAATCGGGAAGACGCTGCGCAGGGTCTTTTCAAGGCCCGACACATAGCCAGTTGCCTTATCCGAACGCAGGAACTGTTCGTAGCTTTCGCGCTGCACCTCAATGAGGTTGGGCATCTGCACCACTTCGTGAATATCGCCGAAGATCTTGCGGATGCGCTTTTTCGCGGTGCCTTGCGCCTTGCGGCTGCGAACGGGGCCCGATTTCGCCTTGGTTGCCATGGAGGAGAGTGCCTCTTTATGTTGCGCCGCGCCTTTGGGGTAAACCCGCGCGGACAGGAAAATTCATGTGTCGCCGCGCGATTATGGGCAGCCTTGGGCAATGCAAACGCGAAAATGCCGCTTTCCCAAAAGCGCGCATGGCAGCTTCCGGCAGCAGCATTTAAGCAATGCGTCGCGACTATGGCTTGCCCGCTGCTTCCATCCGGGACCGACACCCGCGCATGAATCGGTCGTGCTCGAAGCAATACG
>JBKBXK010000522.1:0-505 GCA_046314095.1 Thermaurantiacus sp.
GTGGGGCCGTATTATCGGCATCACGTCCGTGGTCGGTGTTACCGGCAATCCGGGGCAGAGCAACTATGCCGCCTCCAAGGCCGGCATGATCGGCTTCTCCAAGGCGCTGGCCCAGGAGATAGCTTCGCGCGGCGTGACGGTGAACTGCGTTGCGCCGGGCTTCATCGCCTCGCCGATGACCGATGCGCTCAATGAAGAGCAGAAGGCGGCCATCCTCACCAAGATTCCGGCAGGCGATCTCGGCACGGGCCGCGATATCGCGGCGGCGTGCGTTTATCTCGCCAGCGAAGAAGCAGGCTACGTGACAGGTCAGACATTGCACGTGAATGGCGGGATGGCCATGATCTGACCAAGCGGCCTTGAGTCGGCGCTGTAACCCGGCGCCAGCTCCAAGGACTTGCCGCTGGAATGAATGCGTGGAGCTTGCTAGCGTTGCCGGGCGGGGCGTGTTACTAGCCGCCACCTCAAAATCGGCTGTCGCATTTTTGTGCGATGGCCTTGTTCA
>JBKBXK010000523.1:0-503 GCA_046314095.1 Thermaurantiacus sp.
CTGTCGGGCAGGGGTTCCACGAACCTTTGCCGCTGATCGGTCCGTTCCCAAGCGGCGCGCCCGCGATCTTTGTGTCGCAATGCGGGCGGATGGGCGGTCAGGCGGCGATGATCGGTGCGGTCGGCGCCGACGATTTCGGCGCGCTGAACCTGTCGCGGCTGCGGGCTGACGGCGTGGATGTCTCGGCGGTTGCCGTCGATCCCGACTGGCCCACCGGAAGCGCCTTTGTCCGCTATCGCGGCGACGGGGCGCGTGATTTCGTGTTCAACATCACCCGCTCAGCGGCGGCCCGGCTGGACTGGACGGCTTCGGTCGCGGCGCTGGTGGCGCGGGCGGGGCATCTGCATGTCATGGGATCGGCGCTGACGATGCCGCCCGCCCGAAAGCTGATCGCGCGCGCCGCAGATCTGATCCGCGCGCGCGGTGGCAGCCTGTCGCTGGACCCCAATCTGCGCAAGGAACTGACCGTCGATGCAGACGCCGAGGCGTTGTTTCAGCGCCTG
>JBKBXK010000524.1:0-501 GCA_046314095.1 Thermaurantiacus sp.
TTATACCGAAATTCCGGCGGCCGAACTTTCGCCGGATGTTCTGCTCCATCATTTTGATGGCTTGGTGGATGCCTGTACGAACCTGCTCAACGGGATGCGTCCTGTCTATCTGCCTTGTGAAACAACGTCATAAGGGCACGTTCCGTACTCCATCCGCAGGTTGCCGTATCCCGGCCGGTAAGATTTTGAACTGCCGGAAGCTTGCCGGTCTTACACCAAGGCTTTCGATGCTGACGCATCACGCCTTGAAATTGCTCAGCCCTTGATCTCCACCTCGAACAGCGCGCCGCGTTCGGACGGAAGGCAGCGGGCGTGGCCGCCGTGGGCGGCGGCGATGTCCGCAACGATGGCAAGGCCGAGGCCGCAGCCGTTGTCCATGTCGAGGCTGCGCCGGAAGAAGCGGTCGAACACCCGCTCGCGCAGGTCTTCCGGCACGCCCGGCCCGTCGTCCTGCACGCTCAGCCGCACGGTTTCCGGCTGGAAGTCCAGCGTCACGGTCAG
>JBKBXK010000525.1:0-500 GCA_046314095.1 Thermaurantiacus sp.
GCAGGAGCTTGGCAAACTCGACCGAGCCGAGGCTGGCAAACTTCTCGGGGATCGGCGCCCAGGCGAACATGGTGGCAGGCGGGCTCGGTATCTCGAAGCCCGCCCGGCCAAAGCTCTCCACCAGCACGTCGCGGCGCTTCCTGTAGGTCTCACGCGCCGTTGCGACATGATCCTGCGGACCATCAAGCGCGGCTACAGCCGCGATCTGCACGGGTGTGAACGCGCCGTAGTCGAGATAGGATTTGACGCGCTTGAGCGCCCCGATCAGGCGCTGTGAACCGGCGGCAAAGCCGATCCGCCAGCCGGCCATGGAATAGGTCTTCGACATGGAGGTGAACTCTACCGCCACGTCGCGCGCGCCATCCACCTGAAGCAGGGAGGGCGGCGGATTGCCGTCAAAGTAGATCTCCGAATAGGCAAGGTCGGAGATGAGAACGAGATCATTGGCTTTCGCGATCTTCACCGCCTCGCGGTAGAAATCGAGATCGACGACCTGCGCG
>JBKBXK010000526.1:0-500 GCA_046314095.1 Thermaurantiacus sp.
CTGGGCGGCCCGGTCGTGCTGTCGCGCAGCCCCGAGCTGTTCTTTGCCGTCGACACCGCAGGCCGGATCGAGACACGTCCGATGAAGGGCACCGCCGCCCGGCTGTCCGATCCTGTGGCGGACCGGGCGGCCGCAGACGCGTTGCGGGCCTCGGAGAAGAACCGGGCCGAGAACCTGATGATCGTCGATCTGCTGCGCAATGACATCAGCCGCGTCTGCCTGCCCGGCTCGGTCCATGTGCCGCAGCTGTTCGGGATCGAAAGCTACGCGACCCTGCATCAGATGGTCTCGACCGTGGCGGGGCAGTTGCGCCCCGGTGTCGGGCTGGCGCAGATCCTTGGGGCGCTGTTTCCCTGCGGCTCGATCACCGGCGCGCCCAAGATCCGCTCGATGCAGATCATCGCCGAGTTGGAGGGCGCCGCGCGCGAGGTCTATTGCGGCGCCATCGGCTGGGTCGATCCGGCGGGGCCGATGCGCTTCAGCGTGGCGATCCGTTCGCC
>JBKBXK010000527.1:0-500 GCA_046314095.1 Thermaurantiacus sp.
CCGACGGCAGAGCGCGAATGGGGGCCAATGGAATCGCCAGTGGTGATTCCGTCCTTGAAAAACGGCCCGATGGTATTCGCATGGAGCCGGGTGACATGATAGCTTTCAAGGAAGGCATCCATGATGAGCTTCCAATTGCCCGCCACGCGGTGGGTCTTGCGGCGGAACAGGTGCGCATTGGGCACTCCGAAAGCCGCCATATCCTCGCCCAGCGTCACCGCGTGGGAGAAATCCGCGTCTGCCGCAGGGGCAAACCAGATCAGCCCGCCTGCCTCGCAGGATGGCAATTCGGCAAGGCCATAATCGCCCTTGTCGAGGCCGGGGAAGGTTTCCGGCCGGGGCAGCGCCATCAGGCTGCCGTCGAGGCGGTAAGTCCAGGCGTGATAGGGACACACCAGCCGCTTGGCACAGTGCACTTCCTCGCCTTCCACCAGCCGTGTGCCGCGATGCTTGCAGACATTGAGGAACACGCGCGCGCGGCCATCGCCATCCCGCGTGAT